>DATNQT010000672.1:0-3401 GCA_036703885.1 Candidatus Sericytochromatia bacterium | reverse complement strand
GAGAACTGACAAGACAACTTGCCTATAAAGCTCTCTGGTACGGCAGAAACTTTGTTCAGCTTGACCGATGGTTCCCTGGCTCTAAAACTTGTTCCCAGTGTGGGCATATCGTTGAAAAGCTTCCATTGAATGTACGTGAGTGGGATTGTCCTAAATGCCATACTCACCACGACCGAGATCAGAATGCGGCAAAAAACCATTTAGCGGCGGGACTCGCCGTATTAGTCTGTGGAGCGACCGTAAGACCCCAAGAGAGTAAATCTCGCAAGGCTGGTGCTATGAAGCAGAAACCTAAGTCGTGAGTCTTAGGAATCTCCGTGGCTTTTAGCCCGGTGAGGAGGTCAAACTGAAGAAGAGTCAGACATTTGAGTTTATGGTGAATCCCCTCCAAACACCCCATAGCGAATATCACTGGGATGGTAGTGACGTTCGTTTCTTTGAAGGTTGGTACTACCGCGTTACCCTGCCCGACTGCGGTCAAACCTTTGCTTTCATGTATTCCCTTGATGACCCCATTGGGGGTAAACCCTCTAGTGGCGGGGCAGCACAAATTCTCGGTCCCGATGATGAATATCTGTGGCGTACTTTTCCCAAGGTTAACCAGTTTTGGGCGTCATCTACATCCTTAGCACTGGGACATTGGGGCAAAACTAACTTGACCTATGAACCCCAATATCTCTCACCGGATCAGTTTGAGCATCACATCAAGGAAGGCTATCAAGCGACAGCAACCTTAAATCAAGGCATCATTCACGACCCTGCAAGCAACGCATACTGCCGTTGGCAGTATGAAATCAAGCCTGTTTATGGTTGGGCTTCGGCTGGCGCACAGCAGCAATCAACGGCTGGATGGCTGTCTTACTTACCAATATTTGAACCGGGATGGCAAATCTTGATGGCACACGGTCTAGCCAGTGGCTGGATTGAGTGGAACGGAAAACGCTATGAATTTACCGATGCCCCTGCCTACGGTGAAAAAAACTGGGGTCATGCCTTCCCTCAGAAGTGGTTCTGGCTCAATTGCAATAGCTTTGATAATTATCCTGACCTTGCTCTCACTGCAGGTGGTGGTAGACGAAAAGTGCTTTGGTGGATGGAGTCTGCTGCTTTAGTTGGTATCCACTACGCAGGCAAGTTCTACGAATTTGTACCCTGGAATTCAAAAGTTAGCTGGCAAATTCAGCCTTGGGGCAGTTGGCAGATGCAAGCCCAAAATACCGATTATGAAGTCGAGTTGATTGGCACTACGGAGAAACCAGGAACACCTCTACGTGCCCCTACCGAACAAGGCTTAATCTTTTTTTGCCGCGACACAATGCAAGGTCATCTGACTTTGGAACTGCGATCGCGAAGTAACGGAAAATCTAAAACCATATTAAAAGCAAGTAGCTCGGTTTGCGGATTAGAAACAGGCGGCAGTCCTTGGCAAGAACCTTGGTTATCTAGTGCGAAACTGCCGTGGGTTTTTTAGAAGAGGGGAGTGGGCAGTGGGCAGTGGGCAGTGGGGGGCAAGGGGGACAAGGAAGAAGCGACAAATCCTCTGTTATATTCCTAATCCCTAATCCCTACTCCCGATTCCCGATTCCCCTACTTTCATTGTCAACGCCATTGGCTATAATAGGTTGCGTAGATTGGGGCTGTGGCTCAGTTGGATAGAGCAAGCGCCTCCTGAATAATCGGGCACTGTGGAAGAAACTCCATGAGTGAATGTGGTCAAATTCGGTGAAACCTAAAGAGTGCAAGGATTACCTATCACTCTATGGCAATACCGAGCCAAGCCTGACTCAAAGCGATCGCTCAAAGAAAGTTGAGTCAGGAAGGTTGAGAGACTAGACGGCCACCACCTAAAAGCTACAAGCTTATGGTGAAGGTATAGTCCGGAGAGTGGGGAAACTCACACAAATCTGAAGCGCTAGGTCGCCGGTTCAAATCCGGCCAGTCCCGTTGTTTGCTAATCTAATAAGGGTTATTGAAAATAACTCATTTCTGAAAGCTTTGTTGACATATCAAGCTGAAGCTTTCATCTGAACTCTCATCGAGAGAGTTCCAAGTTTTTACAAATTTGTACGGATTGCTAGAGTGTCAATGTGGAAAGTTTTAACTAAGGAAGTTTAACTGTCCCTTACATTCATTTAGACTCAGTTGGTAGTACCCTTAGACTGGTAAATTGCTAGGTCGGGATATCCTTATGCGAAGCTAACAAGAGGTTTCCTGCTCCGACTATTTCTCGTTTATGAGGCGATATAGTGCGGGAGATAGGGGGAGCGATAGATGGAAAAGTGAAGGTGTGGTGCATAAATATGGTATTGATACAACAATTTATTTATTCATGCTTTTAAAGATTTCGTCTCGTCAGCGAGCTGAGCTATTTACCAAAACTCGGCGCTCTAAATTTAGATTATTTCCCTGGCTATTGCCCGTGCTAGCTGTTATGCTTCTGTGGGGTTACAAAGACATTGAAAGCTATTTTGTGCAACCAGAAGCCATCTTTGTTTTAGGAGGAGCTGAGGAGCGAGAATTATTTGCCGCTAAGTTGGCTCAACAGCACTTAGACTTACCAATTTGGGTATCTTCGGGTAGCTCAGAATGGTATACCGAAAAGATTTTTGCTAAAGCTGGTATAAAACGAAATCGTTTGCATATCGACCGTCGTGCTGTAGATACGGTAACTAACTTCACCACTTTGGTAGATGAATTGCAAGCACAGGGAATTAACAGTATTTATTTAATTACTTCAGATGACCATATGCGGCGCGCTCGCGTTATTGGTGAGATTGTCTTTGGTAGTCGGGGAATTATAATGAAGCCTTTAGCTGTTCCATCGGGGCGCGAAACTGAACCCATTGAGAAATCGCTTCGAGATGGTGCAAGAGCTATCCTATGGGTAACTACGGGTCATACAGGTGCCACCCTCCGCGATGCATCAGATCTTCTTAAGAAGTAGAAGGACAATGCAGCAAAAAAGTTATCGCAAGACCTCTTAGAGACTTCTTTACTCCCTGCCCATAAGGACAAACACCAGATTGTAGCCACCTCAGATCAGCTCATGAAATACAAGGAGTTATTTCAGTATTGCTTAATCAAGAAGTGGTTCAGCAATGCTATTAATTGCTTGCGATCGCTACACAGATGATTCTTGTATCAGGACGTAGGGTTGTACGATCAGGGCTTGAAACCTCTTGGTTTGGTCGCTGTTCCAATCTGCCAGTTGTTCGGGGAAAGGCTTGTGCAGTAGTTGCTCGCCGATCCAATGCTGTACGGAAAGGACATCATCGCGAGCGATCGCTACTCCCACATCGAGCAAATCTAACTGTGGATTAACCACTACAACTACATCGCGTTGGATATGTGGTTTCAGCCACTCTAACTCAGCTTCATCAAGGTTTTCTGCTAACTGCGCT
>DATNQT010000671.1:0-6971 GCA_036703885.1 Candidatus Sericytochromatia bacterium | reverse complement strand
AAGAGTAGCGGATCTGGGGATGCAGCTAGCGGGTTATGCTGTTGCCCTGATGGTAGCCGTTTTACCAAAGCCTGATCGGAGCATGGCAATTCTCTTACGAGTGTATCCGATGGGTAGCCAACTCTATCTACCACCAGGATTGCAACTGATTGGGCTGGATGAGGCTGGCAATTGTTTTTCTGAAGTTCAAGCTAGAGAACAAGACAACTACATTCAGTTCAAATTCACCGCCGAGCTTGGAGATCGGTTCAGTCTCAGAGTTGCTCTAGATGATGCCACCATCACAGAGAGTTTTGTCATCTGACAAGCTTGTTAGCTGTTCGCTATTTAACTAATCGCTAATGAACCAATTTTTAATTACTAATCCCTAACCCTAACCCATTATGAGCAAGCTGGTTGTATTCAATATTGGCGAAGGTAATTTTGAACAAGGTTTTCCTATCACTCTCCAGATTAGTGAGGAAGGTAAGCTCCCTTACAAAGACCATCAAGGTAGGCTCCCTCAAGTCCCTGAACTTCCCGAACTTTATCGGCAGTGGCAACAGAACTACTATGGCTTGGAGTCAATACGAAGAGTCATTAAGGTTCCTACCGTCCAAATTACCAATGTCTCTAGTGAGGATTGTGAGAATGCGGCCAAAGCCCTGGAAGATTGCGTGAAGGAGTGGTTCGATCAGTCATCGCTTCTAAAATTACGGGGATATGTGCTGGACGAGGTAGGGCGAAATGAATCAGCTCGCATTATCTTCCAGACTCAGGATGAACTCCTACGGAAGCTGCCCTGGCATCTGTGGGATTTGTTTGAGCGCCGTCCCAATGCGGAATTTTCCATCAGTGCTAAGTATGCTCTACAGACTCCAGATCTCAAAAGACCTGTTAAAATCCTCGCCATCTTGGGCGGCAACGAGGGGATCGACACAGCGGAAGACCTAGACTTACTGAAAAGGTTACCAAAAGCAAAAGTTACCGTACTGGAACAACCAAGACGAGAGAAGCTCAATGATCAGCTATGGGAGCAGCCTTGGGACATTCTGTTTTTTGCAGGGCATAGTTCCAGTCAGGAGGGAGGCAATAGTGGAGTAATTCAGCTCAACGATACTGAGAGCCTATCCCTAACTCAATTGAGATATGCCCTGACAATAGCGATTAGAAATGGCTTGAAGCTAGCAATCTTCAACTCCTGTGATGGGTTGGGTTTGGCAAAAGAGCTGGCAGATTTGCAAATTCCCCAAGCTATCGTGATGCGAGAGCCTGTTCCTGATCGAGTTGCCCAAAAATTTTTGCGGTACTTCTTGAAATATTTCTCCAAGGGGGAATCATTTTACTTGGCAGTGCGACAAGCGCGTGAGAAGTTGCAGGGGATAGAAGGCGAATTTCCCTGTGCTTCTTGGCTTCCCGTAATCTTCCAGAACCCCGCCGAGAAGTCACTAATCTGGCCTCGCTCTGCGATTACTCAACTCCGAACCAAAATCCGTCTGCTCTGGCGCTCGAACAAGGTGGCAATCTTAGCCGGGGGGGTGATGGTCATTGCGATCGCTGTTGCCGTAAGTCCTCATATTATTCCTTCTGGTTTTATATCTAGCCCCAAAACTCCGCACCCAGACCCATCTCCTCGAATTGCTAGTCATATGAGCTTGGGAGAAAAACTTCTGATTAAACAAAATCCCAGCCCTGACAAAATAAAGGGGATAACAGCCTTTTCTGAGAAAAAATTTGGTGATGCCATTAAGTACTTTACAAGCTCTCTTCGGAAAGACAAAAACGACCCAGAGACTTTGATTTACCTGAACAATGCGATCGCCCAACAAGGGGCAACGACCAATACTAGTGAGAAACTGCTTATTGCCACCAGTATCCTAATTGGTGCGGAGGAAAACGTTGCTGCTGAAACTTTGCGTGGAGTCGCCCAAGTTCAGAGTGAACTCAATTGTGGTCTTGAAGAAATTTCGCGTGCGATTCAGGATAGTCAACATACACTCAATTGCCAGGGTGGTATAAACGGGAAACTCTTGCAGGTCGAAATTGCTGACGACGAGGATAATTCGGATTTCGTCAAACAAGTTGCTCAAGCTCTCGTGGACGATCCAAATATCTTAGGAGTCATCGGTCATCACTCCAGCAATACCACCCTGGCAGCAGGAAGCATATATGGAAAAAATGGTCTCGTTGTTATTTCTTCTATAAGCACCTCTGTCAGCCTGACTGGTTTCAATGACTACGTTTTTCGCACGGTTCCCAGTGATGCGATCGCCGCGAAAGATTTAGTTGACTACATGATAAAGAAACTCGGGCCTGTGAACGTGGCTGTCGCTTATCATCCTGGCAGCGCTTACAGCGAATCTCTCAAGAATGAGTTCCAAAAACGGCTTCCCTCAAGGAAATTTGTTTTTGAGTGTGACCTATCTCCGGGAAGCTTCAGTGCTGGCGAATGTGTCAATCAAGCCAAACAACAAAAAGCCAAGGTGCTGCTGCTAATTCCCGACACCAAGGGTGACTTAAACAAGGTACTAGGAATTGTCAATAGCAACAATGGAGAGCTGAAGCTATTAGGTGGAGACGCGATGTACAATTCAAGAACACTCAGCGATGCTGGTAAGGCAGCGGCACAGAGTGAGTTGGTGGTTGCTGTTCCCTGGCATAGTCTAAACTCTGAATTTGCCCGGAAAGCTAAAACGTTGTGGAATGGAGAAGTGAACTGGCGAACAGCTACAGCCTACGATGCGACTCAGGCAATTGTTGAAGGTTTGAGAAGGAGTAACGCAAGTCCTGATCGTCAGCAGCTGAGACAAGTACTCTCAAGTCCTGATTTTTCGGCAGATGGTGCTACAGGAAAAGTTGAATTTGAGCCATCTGGCGATCGCAAAGTCTCTCCTAATGTCGGAGTCTTGGTTCAAGTTCAACCCAATCCTGATAGTGATTTGCCTTATAGGTTTGCTCCTTCTGTAGCCACTAAGTAGGTAGGTACGAATAAACGAAGGTATGTGAATAAATATTAAAAAATCAAAACCATCTTCCCTTCTGCCTTCTGCCCGGTCACTGAGCGTGTCGAAGTGCTGCCCTATGCCTTTTCTCAACGAGATATCGCAATTCTCGTATAGCGTGAGGTACATCTTGCTTTCAAGCCTATTCCCAATTCCCGAAAACCCAGAACCTTGTACCTCATCCAATTGAGAACCGCTATATATTAATGCCTACCTACTTTATAGTCCACTTCCCATGAGAATGAACGGTGCCCAATAGTAGGGATGACTGAAAAAATTTTTATTATTAACGTTGGTGGACAGTGGGAGGTTTTCACTCGGTTGTGTAACCGATGACGATCGCATCGCCGAAAGTCTTTGCAACAACAGGCTACTTTGTGTTTGAGCGTCTGTGGTATATTTGCCGTTCAGTAGTGCGAGTTTGGCTTGACGCAGTGCATCAGATTTCGCCACGGGTGAGGTTAACGTCCCTCGCGCTAAGTTTTTATAAAACTGCTCCATTAATAGGCGAGTACTAAGATCATCTACGTGCCACAAAGATGCCATTACGGTTCTGGCACCGCCTTTGAGAAAGTAATAGCCCATACCCATAAGTTCTCTGCCGTCCAGTCCGGGACCCCCTAGTGCAGTTTCACAGGCTGATAGGACTACCAGGTTGATATCGTGCAAATTTAGCCAAGTTTCAATATCAGGAATTGCCAACTTCTCACCCGTGCCTAGCAGTAGAAAGGATTTATAAGCTCGTCCCGGCACAAATTCACTATGGGTAGCGATGTGTAATATCTGGCGACCAGATAAATTATCTCGTAAGGCGAAAAAGTCAAACGTTTTATCGATAAACTTTTGACCTAAATAAATTCCCTTAGAATCACTAGCTTCCTGCCGCACAATTGAATCTAACTCTGCTGGCACATTCGGCAGAGGTTGGAAGCCTGCTACAGCCTCCGATACTCCCAGCCCCAAAATTCTGGGATTTTGAGTGTTAGGAAGAGGAACTTCGGAGCTGCCAGAATTTTTAGGTTCAGTACTGCTAAGGCTTAGTCTACAACCTTCCCCGCAGGAATAGAGGGGGGCTGCTTCGGAGGCGTTAGCGGTAGCTTTAGGAGTGTTACTGGGTGAGGAGAGTACAGGTTGCGTTTTGGTCAAGTTAGCGGATAGCACCGTTGAAACACTGTAGTTTTCAACAAGGTACTTTTGACCATCAAACAGGGCGCTCATGGGAATATAACGGGTTGCGCTATCTAGAGAGAACACCAGGTTGTGAATATCATTTGCTTTGAGTTCCTTTTCCAACGGTTCGATCAGCCAGCCATATAGTTGCTTACCTGTTGCTTTGAGTTCGTTGATGTCTGAGAAGCGATTTTGAATTAACTGGCGAAACCTCAAGACTGTTACTTCTAGCTGGGATTGACTCACTCCCGTCACTTCAACGCTTTTGAAAATACCCCCTTTTGATGCCCACAGTAGCCAGATTTTGTCTTGCAGTACTATGGGATAAATCAGTACGGTATTAGGTTGCTCTTCTACAATGGCTTGGGCTTTGAGAGCAAATTGGGTAGGGTTCACGAAAGCCTTGTCAGAAATTGTGCGATCGCTTATTGCTGTTTCTAGCTGTTCTAGGGTTCGGTAATACTGCTGGGTTAAAGCCGTCCGTTGTTCCAATAGCTGTCCTAGCTGAGTACAACGAGTTTGCTGGCATTCATCAAGCCGTTGCCCGAAGGCGATTAAGCTCCCGTAGTCTTTGAGAATTTCTTCTTCAGTAGGAGTCATAGTCAAGCTGAACGGTTCAGTTTTGACTTCTGTGTTGCCCGCGTACTCGCGCAATTCATTCCGTTTTAGGAGTTCTAACACCTCCTGCGCTTCTGGAATGCGCCGCTGCAACAGCAGCAAATTGGTTAAAGATCGATAGATGTCTGCCGTGCGCAATCCCTGAAGAGCTTGAACGGCTTCGGGAAACGATTCTTGTAGCCAATCGGGTAACCCTGGAATCCATCTCCGGGTTTGTTCTTCGTTTTTATTGATGGCTTGCTTATAGTAGGTAATTGCTGTGGCTAATAAATTGGCATCCTGATAAAGGTGAGCTAATCCAGCTTTTGCTGTATAGCTATCATTGAGGGAAATTGCTTCTTGATAAGAGGCGATCGCCTGTTCTTTTTCTCCTGATTTTCTATAGATTCCACCGAGAACTTCTAGGGTAAAGCTTTCTAAGTCTCGGTTATGTTGCTCTTTAGCGATCGTTCGACTTTGATTGAGCCACTCAATGGCTTTGGGAAAGTTCCCCGCGTCACTAGAATTCAAGCTCAAAACGATGAGACCTAATGCTTCAATCAGCGGACTTTTAACGTCTTGTGCAATGGCTAACCCTTGTTGTGCAAATTCGAGAGATTTTTTAGCACTTCCTTGCCCATAATAAGCAAGACCTTGCATTACTAAAGCCGCACCTTCTGTCTCACGTTGCTGGAGTTTTTGTAAAAAATCTCTGCTTTGCGTAGTCAAGTCAATAACTTTTGGGTAGTTCCCTTCCTCAAGGTGAACACTAGCGAGAGTTAATAGTGAAGATGCCGCCGCGCTCGGTATATTATTTTCTTCGGCTACCTTCAAACCTTGCTGGGCAAAAACAAGGGCGTTTCGAGGGTTATTTAGGGAATTGTAAGAACTGCCGAGAATTGCTAGCGCCTTGGCTTCTGATACGGGGTCTTTCGCTTTCCACGCTGTCGTTAAGCCCGATATGGCTGCATTGGTTGCTTTTCGATATTCGCTCTTGTTGGACGCTAGGGACTGATAAGCACTAGCTAGGGTAACGAATGCTGCTGCCTTAGCTTGGGAATTGTCGAGTTCTTGTGCCAGTGCCAAGCCCGCCGTCGCTGATTCTACAGCTTGCTTATATTCTCCTAAAGAATTATAAGCATGTCCTAATGTAATCAAAAGTTTTAATTCTGTATCGCGATCGCCAATTTTTCGGGCGTTTTCTAAGGTTTCTTGGGAAAAATCAATCGTCTTTTTTGGATCTTTAATGGAAATGTAAACTTTTGCTAAATTCCTGAGAGTATTAACTTCCTCGACTCTAATACTACTGTCTTTACCAAAACGAGTATCCAGTTCTCTATAAATTTCTAAAGCTTGCTCAAAAGTGCGTGCAGCTTCTGGTAACTGACCGCTATTTAACTGCACAATACCCTTTTGAGACAGTTGTCCTGCCTCCGTTTCTGAGTTTTGAATTTGTTGGGCTTGTGAGCCAGAGGCAACCGGGCTAAAGGTAGTTCCGCTTATGGGTTGGGGAAAACTCCCAAAGATCAGGAAACTAGCACTGGCAAAGCTAAGAAACTTCACAGATTGATACATGAGAATAGTCCTTGGCAAGCCCAGAAGAAATATAGGTTGCGTCAGTAGTATATCTGTAACCTAAAGATTTATTATATCTACCCTTAGTAGTACTTATGACATTTCAACGTGACAAGTAATACAAATAAGTAACGATACCAAGTAATCAATAGTTGAGTTTTATATTTATCAGTTTTTAACCTTAACCCTCTTTGCCTAATCAGTTGTCTTGCTACATTAGTTAGGCAGCGTTTAAACTTGATTATTCTAAAACTAAATATAGATAAATGTATAGACATTTATCTCAAGAAAATTAAGTTTTGGCTATACAAAGAAAGCCTGCTACTCTAGACTCAACCTAATCGAGTTAATTAACCTAAGAGGATAGGCTGATACCTCAACCAATACTAGATCGGGTTTCATCGGCTTATAGAGCTACGGTGAAACACTACGTATATCTTGCAAATTGCTTCAATACTTTGTCATTGGGGTTTAATTTTGCCATCTTTATAAAAAGACCCTGATTTTTGTTGGCAATAGTTTGCTCATGGCTAGGTTTAAACGTTCATCACGATTTAGAGTACTGGCGATCGCACTGACGGTGGCTTTAATGCTGGGGTTTGCCGCTAATCTCCCAGCACGGGTACAAGCCCAGTTACAACCCGACTC
>DATNQT010000670.1:0-5709 GCA_036703885.1 Candidatus Sericytochromatia bacterium | reverse complement strand
GTGGATGTCGTCGATGTGGACTATTATGAGCAAGAAATCAAACCTCATATTGACGGCAAACAAATTGAATATTGGGGAGAGGCGGACCACGCTCAAAAGAATGAATTAATAGGAGGAGCGGTGGCAACCTTATTCCCGATCACCTGGCGCGAACCATTTGGATTAGTGATGGTCGAGTCGATGGTTGCGGGAACGCCAGTCATTGCAATAGAACTCGGTTCGACCTCAGAGGTAATCGTTCACGGCAAGACAGGCTTGTTGTGTCATAGTGTGGACGAGTGTGTAGAGGCAATTGATAAAGCAACTCAATTGAACCGCAACGATTGCCGGGAACACGTACTGAAACACTTCAGCGTGGAACGGATGACGGATGGTTACGAAGCGGTTTATCAGAAAGTCCTGGCAGAGCGGTTTGCACAAAATGGTCACTTCAGGAGTTTGAATCGAGTATCGTAGCGAGGTGGAGCCAGAGGGTATCCAGCTTTTTCTAGACAACTAGCCCAATCAGCCGCCTGTGGTTTAAGCTCAGGTGGCTATGAGTGTGGAGTCCTAATACAAAGCCCGTAGCTAGAATGAACCGCTTCTCGCTAAATTAGAGGAATGAAGCCCTAAGGAAACAAAGGCGAGATGCTGGAAGCGGAACAAGTATTACATGAGCGTTACCAGCTCAAACAAAAACTGGGACACAATGCAGGGCGTCAAACCTGGCTAGCTGATGATATTGCAGTGTTCCCGATCCAACCAGTTGTTGTCAAACTGCTGGCGTTTGGCGGCGAAGTGCAGTGGGATGATTTGAAGTTATTTGAGCGAGAGGCGCAGATCCTCAAACAGCTCGATCATCCGCGAATTCCTAAGTATTACGACTATTTTCACATCGATGAGCGATCGCTTTGGTTTGGCTTGGTGCAGGAATACATTCCCGGTTCGTCCCTGAGAGAACAACTCAATCAAGGTAAACGATTCACACCCAAGCAAGTTCGCAAGATTGCTGTGGAGGTTCTGGAAATTCTAGAGTTTCTCCATCAGCTAAATCCCACAGTACTGCATCGCGATATTAAGCCCAGTAACCTGATCTGGGGTGAGGACGAGCAGATTTATTTGGTGGATTTCGGGGCGGTGCAGGATCGAGCTGCGAAAGAGGGTGCAACCTTTACGGTGGTAGGAACCTATGGTTATGCCCCGATGGAACAATTTGGTGGTAGGGCGGTTCCAGCTTCCGATCTTTATGCCTTAGGCGCAACGTTAATTCACTTGCTCACGGGTACTGCGCCTGCTGATTTGCCCCAGCGGAATTTACGAATTTGCTTTAATGACCGAGTTAGCCTCAGTCCTGGGATGGAAAACTGGATTGAGAAACTGATTGAACCCGCGCCAGAGAACCGATTTAAGAGTGCAACTGATGCACTGGCGGCACTAGAGTCCGGCATAGCGATCAACACTCGTTCAGATATCCAATTAACCAAGCCATTGCTCTCTAAATATATTAATAATTCCGGGCATGGCAATTTATTTGACCCCTCTATACCAGTACCTGATGAAATTAAGGGGTGGAACTGGGGAGCTTTTTTAATGCCCTGGCTGTGGCCTTTTACCAATCACGTTTGGATTGGACTTTTATCCTTCGTGCCCCAAGTGGGATGCTTAATGGCGATCGCATTAGGTTCAAAGGGCAATGAATGGGCGTGGAGAAGCCGCCGATGGCGGAGTATTGAACATTTTAAAGCTCATCAAAGAGGTTGGGCGATCGCAGGAGTTCTCTTTGGAGTTCCTGTCTCTCTAATGGTTTGGTTTTGGGCATGGGCTGTTATTACCTCGTTGTTTTGAAGAGCGACGAGCGATTAATCTGTATCAGCTCTACAAACTATTGCCAATCAGAATGAAGGGTGCCCAGTAGTAGGGATGGGAAAACTCTGGAGCAGTAATAGCGGCACTTTGCCCTTCAGAACGAGGTTGCACCTCAATGATGCTACGCGAATTGGCATTTGCTGTACTGGTTTGATTGCCGTGGATGAGACTGAGTTGTGCCTGACGCAGTGCTTGCGCTTTGGAAATCGGTGACTCTGTTGTACTTTTGGCTAAGTTGCTATAGAACTGCTTCATTAACAAGCTCGTACTTTCATCGTTCACTGCCCATAAGGATGCTATGACTGCCTTGGCTCCTCCATTGAGAAAGTAGTAGCTGAGTCCAGCAATCTCAGTGCCATCTTGTCCCGTATCTCCCAAGGCGGTTTCGCAGGCAGATAGTACGACTAGATGGATTTTATTCAAGTCTCGTAAGCTTTGAACCTCTGGTATTGGTAGCTTTTTGCCGTCACCTAATAATAGATAGGAATCGTAGCCATTACCGGGCACAAACTGTCCATGAGTGGCGATATGGAGAATTTGATGACCTGCGAGGTTATCCAATAAAGCTTTACGAGCAAAAGCTTGATTAAGTAACTTTAAACCCGAATAAATGCCCTGAGAATCGGTAGTGGATTGGCGAACGATCGCATCTAATTCTGCTGGCACGTTGGGAAGAGAATTAAAACCCGCGATCGCATTGGAGAGTCCGGCGGCTAAAACTGAGGTGTTTTGGGTTCCCGGTGGAAGGCGATCGCTCATTCGGGTCAAATTTGCTGAGATGATGGTAGAAATGTTGTAGTTCTCAATTAAGTAGTTTTTCCCATTAAATACAGCACCCATAGGAATGTAGCGGGTAACGTGGTCGAGGGAAAAGACTAAATTTTGAATGTGATTTTCCTTCAGTTCCCTTTGCAGAGATTGGGGAATCAACCAGTCATAAAGTTGTTTACCCGTTGCTTTAAGTTCAGCAACATTAGAACTTGGCTTTTGCAAGAGTTGGCGAAATTTAACGACAGTTTCGCTCAGTTGCTTTAGCCCAACTTGAGGAACTTCAATGCTGTTTGTGATGCCGCCTTTGGCTGCCCATAAAATCCAGAGCTTGTCTTTTAGCACTAAGGGGTAAACCAGTACTGTTCCCGGTTGGGCAGAAACAATGTCTTCAGCGTTGCCTCCTAGTGTGCTAGGGTCAAGGAATGCTTTATCATTTGCACGGCGACGGCTAATTTCTTGTTCGAGCGATCGCACATTCTCCTCAAATTCCTTGGCGATAACCTCACGTTGGTCTAACAGTTTACCGCGTTCTGCACATTGCTTGCATTCTTCAATCTTTCGTCCCAAGGCAATCAGAGTGCCGTGAATCTTCAGGATTTCGGCTTCAGTGGGGTTCGCTGCAATTCCAGAATTTTCACCTCCAGCACGAGTATCTCTGGTGAAGTTGCGTAACTCTTGAACTTTCAGCAGTTCTAGTACCTGCTGTGCTTCGAGGATGCGTCCTTGGGAGAGTAATAAGTCAGCTAAAGAACGATAGGTATCTGCGACGGTTTCAGTATATGCTTTTTGTTCCTCAATGGTCAGTTTTTGCAAGTCATGCCGAATGGCTTCGGTGATGTTAACAGCTTCTTTGTAAAATGCAATAGCGAGTTCTGGTTTTTGTTGTTTCTCTAGTAGAGCACCAAGATTACTGAGTGCTAGTCTTTCTCCTGGGCGATCGTTGAGTTCTTTGAAAAGTGCCAGTGCTTTGCGATAAGTTTCCAATGCTTGAGTATATTCTCCCCTTTGTGCATAAACTAAACCCATATTATTGATGGCCAAGACTGGTGCCCCTGGAGTCCAACTAGGATGCACTAGAGCTTCTTGATAGGCTTCCAAAGCTTTGGTGTACTCACCCATTTGGAAATAAACTGAACCGATATTGTTTAAAATGTCTGGTCGCTGCCTTGATATAAAACCTTGTGTTACTGCTATTTGCTGCTTTACTAAAGCTTTTTGAATAAATTTTAAGGCTAATTCATACTGCCCTTTGAATTGATAAATCAAGCCAATTTTACTTAGGGTATCTATTTCGGGTTGCGGAAAGCCGATATTCGTTTTATTTTCTTCTATAAACTGCAAGCTTTTCTGAAGATAATCTAAAGCTAAATTATAGTTTCCTAAGTCAAGATAAATTACTCCAATATCTACCCTTATAAAGGCTTCGTGGAAGTAATCTTTGCGTTCTTTTGCAATTACTAAAGCTTGTTGATAGAAGTTTATTGCCTGAGTGTATTGTCCTAAATTACGATAAGCCCACCCTATACCATGAAGGCTATGTCCTTCAGCCTTACGGTCAGCAATTTGTCGATTGACAAACAAGTTTACTTGTGTTATTTCTAACATTTCTTGCCATGAAAGATTTACTGATAGACCATTTATAGCTGGCCAAAGAAACCATGCTCCTATCCCCCCTATTTCGCTCCCTTCCACGTAAGAGCGCATAATATCAAAAATGCGCCGTTCACCCTCTTGATCGCCAATTTTTCTGAGACTCTCCAGCTTTTGACGAAATAACTTCTCTACCTGGTGATACTTACCTGCTTGAAAATATGCGTTTCCAATGTATCCAAGCGTTTCTGCTTCTTTCTTGTGATTACTAAGTTCTTCGTAAAGTACTAGCGCTTGTTTGTGTAATATTAGAGCCTTGTCGTATTTTTCTAATTGAACTTGAATTTCTCCCATTTTGTTGAGGGTGTCTGCCTCACCAGCGCGATCGCCATTTTTTCTGTGAGTAACTAAAGCTGTTTGAAGTTCATCGAGTCGCTGTTGTAATTCAGCGGGAGAAGGTTCTTTCTTGACAACAACAGGCTCACCAGCAGCAATTTGAAACTTTCCCTCATTAAAGTTTGGGAAACTCTTTACAGACGATTTATCTCTGTTAACCTTAGAGTCTTGAGTTGACTTGGCTGACATAGCAGTTAAGATGCCTAGAGTAATTCCTGACACTTGTAGGGGAGAAGTCAGGGACAGCAGCAAGGTTGCAGTAATGATACTGAGATATTGGGAATGCGATCGCATTGACAAAATCCTCTATCAAATCAGAATCTAGGGGCTAGCGAGCTTATTACAGTGGCGGATTATTTGCATGACACGAGTGAAGAACTGCTACCTTCCTCAGTGAGAACTATCCCTAGAGGAACTGCACATAGAGATGTACATATCCCCAGTTGAATATCAGCGACAAACTCAGCTTTTTTGGATTGCCGCTCAAACTCTTGTGCTAGGTAACGCTCACCTATAATTTCGTAAATTTGCGCGATTTCCCTGACGAGTCTTAACTCATCCTCTCGCGAACACGAATCTTTTCTGGTTCGTGCTAATTCTTGCTGATATAACTTTAGAGCTTGTTTATAAGATTCCCGCGCTTTTTCAAGCTGACCTAACTTTCGATAAACGAACCCTCGATTCCTAAAAATTATCGCTTCATTTTCTTCAAAATTGCTCTTATCTACTTCTCGATGCATGGCTAATGCTTGTTCAAAAGTCTCTAGTGCTTCTGGAAAATGTCCACTTTTGGCTTGCACTGCTCCCCAATCATTTAGGGCACGTATTGAGGGGTCAAGATTGCCATGTTTTTTACCAATAGCCAGAGCTTGTTGATAAGATTCTTGCGATCGCTCATCCCGATCAAGTTCCCGATAAACCTGGCTTAGGCTCATATATAAATATTGGCGACTTAGGCTCATTACATATTGTTGGCCCTTATCGTACCTAGGACTTGCTGAACGGTCGGCAGCTAGAGCTTGCTGATAGGACTGTAGCGCCTGCTCATACTGACCTAATCTCTGATAAACCCGACTCAGCTTCATCAAGCTGTTTATTGCACCAAAG
>DATNQT010000669.1:0-7046 GCA_036703885.1 Candidatus Sericytochromatia bacterium | reverse complement strand
CTTTTCCTAGCAGGCTCTGCCTGCTTCGCTTAAAATAATCAAAAACCCATTGTTACAGAGGCAGGGTGGAACTGCGGTGGCTCAAGATCGGGTACGACAAACAATCAGGGAGCGCGTAATCCAAAATCAAACGAGTTATTATGCGCTATTAGGTTTGCATCCTAGTGCATCACCTGTAGAAATCCGACGAGCCTATCGGGAACTCAGTAAGCGATATCACCCCGATACCACTGAATTACCCGCCGCAACAGCAACGGCTAAGTTCCAGCAGCTTAATGAAGCCTATGCCACGCTGAGTAATCCAGAGCGACGGGTGGCGTATGACCAGAAAATAGGCTATTCACGTATTAATGTGATTCAGCCTCCTCCAGGCTTGAACAGTCCAGTTAACCAACCGCAACGGACATATTCTTCATCAGCTTACCTTGACCCAACTGACCGTCCGCTCTCGGCTGGGGAGATTTTCGCTCTATTTATTCTCGGCTTAACCTTCGTGGGTTGCTTATTGCTTGCGATCGCAATTGGTCTAACACGGGGAGAATCAGCATTTCAAGTCTCTGGAGCAAGCCCCAATAACTTATCAACACAACAACGTCCTCATCAACCCAAAAAGCCTGTCTCGCTTAAACCACAGCTACTACCAGAGGAACAGTTACTGGCAATTAACCCTCTAACCTTTTCTAAATCTCCTAAACTCAGGAATATTAAGCTGTAATACTTCACTCTTCAACCAAGGCTTAAGTAATACTACTTTTTCACGAGACGCAAGCATTGCTCCAACACAACATAAAATTATCCAATTCCCCATGACCCTTCCAACAGCCGACACTCCTTTATATAACCATCCGCTCAATCAATTAGAGCAGTGGCTGCAAGCGCAGGGATGCGAACAAGACCAAAACGATTTACATTGCTGGCATCTCAAGCGACCAACCTGGAAAGCCGAACTGTGCTTGGAGGTTGAGGAATTAGCCGTGCGCTATCTAGGAGCAGGTGAAGGGGGACGCGATATTGTCCGCGCCTTCAAGTACTCCCTCAGCCGTGAGGATGTTGAAGCCGCCGTTTTCTCTGGTCCTTAGCGATCGCCTACGAAATTAGCTTGTTAATTCGGATTAGGGATAGTTTGTCACAGTTGAGAAACTATGGACTTGATGAGATACTCTCTAATCCACAATCCCTAATGCAAAATCTGAAATTATCAAACTTTTCCAAATCGGCGATCGCGTTGCTGATAGGCAGACAAAGCTCGATGGAACTCCGTCCGGTCAAAATCCGGCCAGAGAGCTTCTGTGATATAAAGTTCCCCATAAGCCATTTGCCAAAGCAGGAAGTTTGAGAGGCGCATCTCTCCACTGGTGCGGATGAGTAAATCTGGGTCGCAGACATTAGCCGTGTAGAGGTGACGTGAAAACATCTCCTCGTCAATCTCCTCCGGTTGAATGTGACCTTGCTGCACCTTTGTCGCGATCGCCCGACAAGCTTGTAAAATCTCCTGCCGTCCCCCATAATTTGTGGCAACTGTAAATTGAATGCCGGGATTATTTTTCGTTTCCGACATCGAGCGATCAATTTCTGCTTGGAGCGATCGCGGCAAAGCCTCTAAATTCCCCACAAACTGAATCCGCACATTCTCCTGCATCATCTCCTGGAGTTCGCGCATCAACACCCGCTCGAATAACGTCATTAAGAAATCTACTTCCTCATGGGGACGCCCCCAGTTTTCCGTAGAAAACGCATACGCCGTAAGCGCTTGGATTCCCCAATCATTGCAGCAGCGTAGCAACCCCTTCAGGGCGTCTACCCCTTGTCGATGACCCATAATTCGAGGTAGCCCTCTGCGTTTTGCCCAGCGACCATTTCCATCCATAATCACCGCCACATGGCGGGGCAGACGGTCTTGATCTAGGTCACTTGGTAGCTCTTGTAAGATAGTTGGCATAGCAGTCATTTCTTCTCTTGAGAAGTTGATGACGGAAGACGGAGGAAACGCGAAACTAGTGCCCGTCCTCGAGACTTAACTTGGCGACTCAACGTGCGTAACCCTGGGGCTACTGCCTCACGGTCAACCACTGTCGAAAATCGAGCCTCTAGCAACTCTTTTAGTTTGCTACTGGTCAAGGGTCGGTTCAGGGTTCCTCTCTCCGCCAGTGAAATTGAACCTGTTTCTTCAGATACAACAATACATAAGCAATTTTCGACTCGCTCTGTAATTCCCATCGCCGCTCGATGGCGCGTGCCCAGTTGTCGCGATGCTGTACGCTCCGAAAGAGGCAAAATCACCCCTGCCGCCGCAACTCGCGAACCTCGAATTAGCACTGCGCCATCATGCAGTAACGTCGTCGTTTGGAAAATTGTTTGCAGCAATTCTTTAGAAATTTCAGCATTAAGCTGAACACCCGGTACAGAAACATCACGCTCATCAATCGGCCCATTGGTTTCCATAATCATCAGAGCGCCAATCCGATTTTGGGACAATTCTTTAACAGCGTCCACAATTTCATCAATAACACTATCGGGTTTAGCAACGGGTCGTCGTTGCGCTTGAAACAGCTGTAAAATTTGTCCCCGTCCAATCTGTTCGAGAAATCGGCGAAACTCTGACTGGAAGATCACCGCCATCGCTACCGCCGAGCCAACGACCAACTTTTCTAGCACAAAACTTAACAACGTCAGCCCTAATCGATTACTGATGGCTGCTGCCAGCATCAGGACAATTAACCCTCGAACCATCCACAAAGTACGGCGCTCCCCAATAATGAGGAGCACCAGATAGGTGAGAGCCAGAACCAATCCGACATCGATGCTGTGAAGCAATAAGGATTGAGCCCAGCTAATGTCAAAAACGGGGCCCGATGACGACGACGGAGGCATTAAACTTCAATAACGCTTAGCTAGGGGGATGCTCGAATCTGGCTTGATTGTAGCGGGATAAAGCAGCTACTGTTCATTAATCCTTGGTAAAAGACATATACTCAGGACAAATGATCGATGACAAAACACCAGGATAAACGATGCTTGCCCAAATGCTTGTTAGATCAAACTCTAATTGCTGATCTGGGTGAGCCGAATTGGCAAACGATCCTGCCGAATCAAGTCTTCATGGGTTTCCCGCAGCAAAATTAGGTTGGCTTCTCCCTCGTTGACCAATACAGCTGCGGGTCTGGGCAAGCGATTGTAATTAGAAGCCATGCTGTAATTGTAAGCACCCGTAGTCATAACGACGAGGATATCTCCTGGCTCCGTTTGAGGTAGGGTGGCTTCTTTAATCAGGATGTCTCCCGATTCGCAATGTTTCCCAGCAATGGTGACAGTTTCGGTGAGGGGCGCTGACATCCGGTTCGCGACGATAGTACGATACACCGACTGGTAAGTAATTGGGCGAGGATTATCTGACATCCCGCCATCAACGGCAAGGTAAGTCCGCATTCCTGGAATTACCTTACGGCTACCGAGGGTATAAGCGGTAACACAGGCAGAACCAATTAGCGATCGCCCTGGTTCGGAAAGTAGCTTAGGTAAAGGAAACTGCTGCTCCTCACAAGCGTTGGTAAGTGCTTCGCAAACCCCTTTCACCCAAGCATCAATACTTGGGGGATCGTCCGATTCCGTATAACGAATTCCTAAACCGCCTCCGACATTTAGTTCTTGAATCGGCAAATCGTAGCGGAAAGCTTTACTCATACAATCCACTAAGACGCCAGCTAAGTCTTTGTGAGGTTGGCTCTCAAAAATCTGAGAACCAATGTGAGCGTGTAAGCCGATACAGTTCAAACTAGGATGTTGACTGACAAAGGAAAACACCTCGTCTAAGGTGTTGGGATCGAAGCCAAATTTACTATCTAGGTGTCCGGTACGAATATATTCATGGGTATGGCACTCAATACCTGGAGTCAGCCTCAACATAATCCGAGCTGATTGTAAAGGTGTTTCGGGAGTCTCTCCAATCTTTGCTAAGGTTTGTAACTCCAGCCAGTTATCCACGACAATCGTGCAGCCTGTATCGATTGCCAGTTTAAGTTCGGCAGAAGATTTGTTATTGCCGTGGAAGTAAATTTTGTCAGCACTGACGCCAGCTTGCAGCGCGGTGTAGAGTTCACCCCCCGAAACAACATCGATCCCCAAGCCTTCAGAAGCTGCGATCGCACAAACGGCGAGAGTACTCCAAGCTTTAGAAGCGTAGAGAACCAAAGATTCACCCTTGTAGTAGCGACTCATAGCATCTCGGTACTGACGGCAAGCGGTTCGTAGCGTTACCTCGTCCAAGATATAAAGTGGGGAACCAAATTGCTCCACCAACGTCGTTACATCACAGCCGCCAATTTCTAGGCAGTCGCGGCTGTTGACTTTGGCGGATAGAGGTAGCAGTTCCTGATTGGGCGAACGGTCACCGAGAGAATTGGTGGGTGAGGAAAGGTATTGATGTCCAGAATTTTGAACCCCATTCCGGTCAGTCGATAGCATAATTGTAGTTATTGTCCTTAATTGGCTTGAGCGGGCAGTTGCCCCCCTTCTTCTTCCTTTAGGGAGTTCTAAGTAGGAGGGGCGTCGCTTGAAGGCGGAACTTGCGTCTCGTTAATCAGTGTACAATTGAGGGCTGTGACTTTCTTAGAACTTAAGCCGTTAACTACAGAGCAGCTGGATGCCGTAGTGGAACTAGACCAGCTGTGTTTTGGTGGGCTTTGGACGCGATCGGGTTACGAGAGAGAGTTAGATAGTCCCAGCAGTCAACTGTTGGTTTTAGAAGCGCAACCCGCTTCAAAAGATTCCGGATGCCAAGGTTGGTCGTCCGAAGTCCTAACTCAAAACTCTGTAGCCGCAGATGCTTTGGCAAACCAAACCCGTCAAAAGACCTTAGTAGGGTTAGGTTGTTTTTGGTCAATTTTGGAGGAGGCGCATATTACAATTCTTGCGGTGCATCCTGACTACCAGCGTCAAGGGCTGGGTCAACTACTGTTGTGTGCTTTGCTACGGGATGCCATTCAACTTAAGTTGGAGTGGGCAACTCTGGAGGTGAAGCCATCTAATCAAGCAGCACGGTCTCTTTACCAAAAGTTTGGCTTTACAGAAGCTGGACGGCGACGACGCTACTACAAAGATACGGGTGAAGATGCCCTAATTCTGTGGCGTAAGGGTCTGCAAACGTTGGAATTTGAGGAAACTCTCACAAATTGCTATCGGCAAGTAGAGCACTCCCTTAGCCTTTGTGGCTGGCAATTGTCGGACTCGAAGGAAGGCTCAAATTCTAAAGAACAACCAAGCAGGAGCGATCCTCCTGTAGTTAATTAAATGTAGAAAACTCACCTGTTTCCTATGCTCCTTTCTTAAAAGGTAGGGAAATCCAACCCTAAATCGGTTGTGCCGGATATCTTTAGACAGACATCCGGAGAAATACCCTATGCTAAAATCAGCGTACACGGGCACGCAACAGGTGATGGAAATACGCCAATGTTTGAACGCTTTACAGAAAAAGCCATTAAGGTGATCATGCTGGCCCAGGAAGAGGCACGTCGCCTGGGGCACAACTTTGTCGGCACGGAGCAAATCCTCCTGGGTCTGATCGGAGAAGGAACTGGCGTAGCTGCCAAAGTCCTCAAGTCGATGGGTGTCAACCTCAAAGATGCCCGGATCGAAGTAGAGAAGATCATTGGTAGGGGATCAGGATTTGTTGCGGTAGAAATTCCGTTTACCCCTAGAGCGAAGCGAGTTCTAGAGCTATCTCTAGAAGAAGCTCGTCAATTGGGGCATAACTATATAGGTACAGAGCATTTGCTTCTTGGGCTAATCCGGGAAGGAGAAGGAGTCGCTGCTAGAGTATTGGAAAATCTGGGAGTAGACCTTACTAAAGTCAGAACCCAAGTGATTCGGATGCTCGGTGAAACGGCAGAAGTCACGAGCGGAGCAAGCCCCGGTCGGACAAAGACACCGACACTGGATGAATTTGGCTCGAACCTCACGGTTATGGCAGGTGAGGGGAAGCTCGACCCAGTAGTGGGACGTGCTAAGGAAATCGAGCGGGTAATCCAGATTCTGGGACGGCGCACGAAGAATAACCCAGTGTTGATTGGGGAACCTGGAGTTGGTAAGACGGCGATCGCAGAAGGATTAGCCCAACGGATTGCTAACAACGACATTCCTGACATCCTGGAAGACAAGCGCGTCGTTACCCTGGATATTGGTTTGCTCGTTGCTGGCACCAAGTACAGGGGTGAGTTTGAAGAGCGCTTGAAGAAAATCATGGATGAAATTCGTCAAGCCGGGAACGTCATCCTGGTAATTGACGAGGTTCACACTTTGATCGGTGCGGGTGCTGCGGAAGGGGCAATTGATGCGGCAAATATTCTCAAGCCAGCTTTGGCAAGAGGAGAATTGCAATGCATTGGTGCAACAACCCTGGACGAGTACCGCAAGCATATCGAACGAGATGCGGCTCTAGAGCGTCGTTTCCAACCCGTGATGGTTGGTGAACCCTCGGTTGACGAGACGATCGAGATTCTCTACGGTTTGCGCGAACGCTACGAGCAACACCACAAGCTCAAAATTTTGGACAGTGCCTTAGAAGCGGCGGCGAAGCTTTCAGATCGTTACATCTCAGACCGCTACCTGCCGGATAAGGCAATTGACTTGGTGGATGAAGCGGGAAGCCGCGTCCGCCTAATCAACTCCCAGCTACCCCCGGCGGCGAAAGAGTTGGATAAGGAACTACGTCAAGTACTCAAAGATAAGGACGATGCCGTCCGTTCCCAAGATTTTGACAAGGCTGGGGAACTGCGCGATCGCGAAATGGAAATCAAAGCAGAAATTCGTGCGATCGCTCAAAGCAAGAAGACAGACACTGGCACAGACGAGGCTGGACCGGTTGTTGATGAGGAAGATATCGCCCAAATCGTTGCCTCTTGGACAGGTGTTCCGGTGAACAAGCTCACCGAATCCGAGTCTGAGAAGCTATTGCACATGGAAGATACACTACACCAGCGCCTCATCGGTCAAGAGGATGCAGTTAAGGCAGTATCGAGAGCGATTCGTCGGGCACGGGTGGGCTTAAAGAA
>DATNQT010000668.1:0-5080 GCA_036703885.1 Candidatus Sericytochromatia bacterium | reverse complement strand
TCACACGGCTCCTCAATGATTTGGTGCTTGTTACGCATACCTCATTACCCATTTATCCTCGACTCTTTCAAGTCTTTTGGTGGGTTTAGGCTCGACACTATTGCAGTCGGATTTGCTGCCATAACTGCCATCATTGGCTGTCTTTATATCATGGCAATGTCTGTGTAGAAGTTGCCAATTTTTATAATCATCCTTTCCACCTTGCGATTTGGGGATAATATGGTCAATTTCCATCACATCGTTTTCACGGAAAAACAATCCACAGTGGGCGCATTTTCCCTTTTGCCATTTCAAGAGTGATGAGACTCTTGTCGGCATTTCTGGGTTGTTGCCCATTCTTGTACTCCAATAAACCAAGTTCCCGTCAAATGGGGATAGTTTGCCTTTAACTTTTACATGACGCACTATTTTAATGCGGGCATGGTCAAGTAACCGAAGTGGGTTTTTCCCAACTTCAGTGGTTGCAAATACCCAGTTATCATCGCCTATGGAATGCCAATATTTCTTTGACACCCATCCCTTTGATTTCTTTGGGTGGCGGAATTTTGCCCAAGAGACAAGCTTTTGATACACTAGGTCATCTAACTGAGCGTAGATTTCCTTACTTATGACAGTCGAATAGTAGTTAGCCCAACCCCTAATGATAGGGTTTAGTCGCTTAATTAGCGCCGCTTGCGGTGCTGACTTATGGGAGTCAATTACATCCGACAGACGGTCATAATGTGCCTTCACTTTTTCCTGACTTGGGGTAATGATGGTCTTAAAACCGAGTAATTCCCCTTTCGTATTTTTACCTGTATGGTGTTTCCCTTTGGGGAACTGACGTATATTAAATCCAAGGAAGTTGAATCCTGGCTTTTCCTCAACAAAAGTTGAAAGAGTGTGCGTCAGCCGAGTTTTACTGGGTTTTAATTCCAAGCCTATGCCCATTAACCATTCCGAGATTATTTCCCGGCATCTTTGAACAACGGTTATGTCTTCATGGAGAATCACGAAGTCATCGGCGTACCTGATTAAAGTAGCTCCTGGCTGATAGCCAGCGTATTGACCTTTCTTGACAATTGTGCCACTAGGAAAGGCGCTTTTTATCCGGTTTTCCATCCCGTGGAGGGCTATGTTTGCCAAAAGTGGCGAGAGACATCCACCTTGTGGCGTTCCCTCAGATGTAGCAAACAACTGCTTACCATCCATCACCCCCGCTTTTAACCATGCACGAATTTGACGGCGAATGGTGGGAGATGTATTCAGTTTTAAAAGCAGTGCTTTATGGTCGATACAGTCGAAACACTTCGATATGTCGGCATCAAGTACAAATTTTTGTTTATACCTGATGGAGTTAAAGATTGCTTCGATTGCATCATGACATGACCTTCCGGCTCTGAACCCGTATGAGTTTGGTTCAAATCGCGCTTCCCATTCTGGTTCTAATGCCAGTTTGACAAGCGTTTGCAAGGCGCGGTCATCCATTGTAGGTATTCCTAAAGGTCGCTTCTCATCATGTCCAGGCTTGGGAATCCATACACGCCTAGTCGGGCTGACCTTAGAACCCAGTTTTATTTGATTTATCAAGGCAAGACGGAGATTAGGAGTCAGCGATTTAACGCCGTCTACACCTGCCGCCTTTTTGCCGCAATTATCCTGGGTAACTCTACGAACCGCTAACGCTCTTGCTGACCAAGAATTCATCAACGTTTTTTGGAGTCTGCGATATGTTTTTACATCGCCACGTTGAGAGGCTTGATAAATTCTCTGTTGCAGCTTATACACTCTACGTTCTAGCTTTCGCCAGTTAATAGAATGCCATTCCCCCGTAGTCTTTAAACTCGTATTAGACATATTTACTGCTACTGGAAACTTCATCTTCCAAATCACCGTGATTCTGTCTGCCTATCCTCACCATTACAGTCAGGCGTTTTGCTTTTGAATCAATCTTGCCTACTCTTCGTATTAGTTAGCACCTACTCAATCATTGAAGACTGAGAACAGACGAGAGGTTACTTCGTTTCTGATAGTCATTGTTTGAGTTTTTAGAGCGGTACTCTCCACCGGGTTTAGAGGAAGTGCTTGTTGGTCAACCAGGAACTTGCCAACTCCCCATTATCCTTGCCCATTTTGGGACTCCCAACGTAAAAAGCCTGATTTCGCTGGTTATTCATGACGATGGTTCAAATGTACCTTTGTATTCCTACTCGTGAACTCTTGCTCGGTGTTTACCAGGTTAGGCTTCCAGTATTGACACCTTTCACCCCCGCTTCAGGGATTGATGGCTAGTCGCTACCCTGGGGGACGCAATTCTTGACTGCGCTCTGTGTGCTTTCACTCCTGCACCTGGAGGGTGGGACTTAGTTTTCTAGGATACTTACCTCACCCACATGACTATCAAATTGTCTTGGCGAAGCCTCTCCCTTTGGAAGAAGGTTCTTGTGTAGCTTGCGGGTAATCCTCTACCCATTTCAGGGTTAGTTTCTACCCAACGAATCGCACCCCTGGTCTAAAACCGTAAGAGTTAGGTTCAAACTTTGCCTCCCACTCTGGTTCTAACGCCATCTTACATAGCGCTTGCAATGCTCGGTCGTTTATTGTGGGTATTCCTAGTGGTCTAGTTTCGGTTGTTCCGGGTTTGGGAATATTAACCCTACGAGTGGGTTTTGCCTTGCCTTTTAACTTTAACTTACCAACCAGGTTAGTACGTTGCTTTGGGGTCAGCGATTTCACGCCATCCACACCAGCCGTATTTTTACCTTGGTTATCTTGTGTCACCCTACGCACCGCAATACATTTTGCAGACCAAGACCTAATCAGGGTCTTTTGAAGTTTGCGACAGGCTTTAACATCACCACGTTCACTCGCTTGGAATATTCGCTTTTGCAACTTAAAAGTTACCCGCTCTAGCTTTCGCCAATTGATGTCTTTCCACTCCACCGTCTGATTGTTCAGCGTTTTAGATATATTCATTGCTACTTGTTCTACTCCGTTGGAATTACCGTGTATCTGTCAGCATATCCACACCATTACAGTGAGGCCTTCGCTTTTGATACAATCCCTCTCCCTTAAACCCTTCGTTAGCTACTTACTGAACATCGACCTATTCAGAGATTTAAGAGAGTTACTTCGTTCCGATTACACATTGATTGAGTCTTTAGCTGTGATGCTTTCCACCGGGATTACGGGCGGTGCTTATAAGTTGGATTATGAACCACTTATGCCCTAGCCTTGCCTTTTGGCTTGGTGTTAGTCAGGGATTCTTACCGTATTTTTCGACGGGTTCACCATTGACGCGAGCCATTACACCATTACCAATGACGATGGTTCAGACACATCTTTGCTTTCGCTACGCATGGACTCTTGCTCGACAGTTACCGGGTTCGGCTCCTAGTAGTTCTGCCTTTTAACCCCGCTTTAGCTTATTGGTTGCTACCCATTAAACTAGGGGTTATGCTTTCACTCCTGCACTTGGAGGGTAGGACTTACCGCACTGCGGTTCACCTACAAATGTAACCAGTTGTCACTAACTGTCTGAGCAGTTAGACTAACCGTCCCACAAGCCTTTCGGCTTATTTTAGGTTAAACGAATCGCACCATAATATGCAGTATACACAGCACAAAATTCTGATCGACCGGAATATCAGACCGGAATCCATTGGAATTCCAGTTCAGTTATTCCACTGTCAATGACTCACAAAAGCAAGTGTAATTTGTTACAAAGTTTTCTAAAGCAAACAAAAAGAGCGGCGGTATTCTGTTCGCTGTCGCACGAAAGCAACAATCCGCAAAAACCGGGCCACCCTGAACACCTACATTAAATACAAACCGCTGGAATCGTTAGGTTTGGCGTGTAAGTATTTGCTCGTCGTGGCAACCGACGCATGGCCCAAAGTTTGACTCAGCAAGTGAATGGGTGCTCCCCGGTTCAGCGCATGGCTCGCGTGGCAATGTCGCAACCAGTGGGCGCTAGTCTTCTCAGAGATGCCCGCGCGTTTTGCCGCTTCCTTAACCAAGTGCGTCGCCGAAACCCTGTGCAACCGGCCGCCATTGGTTGTTTTCCGACTCCTGAAAATTGGTTCAGAATTCCCCCCGGACGATCGACTGTTCAAAATATCCCGATACAACGACGCAGGCAGCAGAACGACGCGGGTTTTGCCGCCCTTGCCGTAAATCAGAAGTTGGCCGCTTTCACCGTTGGGGGTCAAATCTTCCCAGTTGAGCCCACAAAGTTCTGAAACCCGGAGGCCGGCATAATAGAAAGTCTTGAGAATCAGCTTGTTGCGATCGCACGGTTCCAGAGCAATCATCATCATCACTTCGAGTTCAGAGAGGATTTTCTGCGAGAGTGTATCCTTCGGCTTTGGCGTAGTCAGGGCAGCCGCTGCGTTAACTGGAATCAAGCCGGTGCGGTGCGCGAAAGACAGCAGACTTTTCACAACAGAAATATAGGTGCGACGGGAGGAAGTAGATAACTCCTTTCCGTATAAAGTATCAGCGAAACCTTGACAATCTTGAAGAGTGAGCCACTGTATCGGCTTGTCAATAGTTGCTAGTAAAAGGTGGGCAACGCGACGGTAGAGAGCCGCCGTATTTTTAGACTTGCCGTGAGTCCACAAGTCGATCAATTGGTCAGTGGCAGTGCCGGGAGCGATGACTTGTGGAGCCGGTGGATTGGAAACTGCAAGGGTCATTTTCTGCATTTTTGAATATTACATTATGCTGGTTAAGTAAGATTGAGCGATTTTAAACAGCCCCACCCGATTTCTGGGATAGGGCCACGGCATCGGGCGCTACGAACTTCAGTATTTTGAGTTGCGCCAAAACGGAGACTTGATTTTCGGATTCCAGGACTCGCGCCGGAATTGTTTCGCCCGCTTTTGGATTTAGCTGTCGTGCCAAAACCGTCGCATGGTATTGTCCGTGTCCGCTAACTACTCGGAATCCGTCGTCGTGAAGCTTCACCACGCCCTTGAGTTACAAAGCCGCCGCTCGCTGTACGCGAGCTCACCAGCAATTTCTAGTACGCCCGGATCTTTCGTTGCAGGCAGGGATATCAGATACTATGTGTTTGACGGCGATTCGCTAGGGCATTAGT
>DATNQT010000667.1:0-11079 GCA_036703885.1 Candidatus Sericytochromatia bacterium | reverse complement strand
TGAATACCAAGTTGTTGAAATCACAGAAAACATCATCAATTCTGCAATGGCATTAGCTGAAGCACACGGATTACGAGGCTACGATGCAGTTCAGCTAGCGGCAGGTCGTGAGATAAGTGCCCTCTGTATAGCTAGCAGTTTGCCCCCTGTGACATTTGTATCTGCTGACAACGAGTTGAATACAGCAGCAGCAAGTGAGGGTCTGCTGATTGAAAACCCCAATGACTACCCATAGGACAGACTAACAAGGAGCGATCGCGCGATCATCTAGGTTGGTTTTGGTTGCATATAGTGCGATCGCCTATCGCCGTAAGTTGGGTTGAGGTAGGGAAACCCAATCTCGTTTCAAGCATCCATAATTGTAGTTCTTGGAGCAGGGGCACCACGTAACATTCCTAGCGATCGCAGATTTGATTGAGTGAGCCGAGGCTCAAGGCATTTCCCCAGTGATCTACTTAAACTTTTTTACCGGGCTTTTGATTCACCGGGTTCTCAACAAGCCCTGGTTTTTGCTGTGAGCAGTTACAATGTTTTATTGCTTACAACCAATAAAACTAAATGACGAGCAACTTATTACGACCCCTGGCATCGGCTGGGGGTTTTGTTGTGTTTGGGGCAACAAAACTCGATTAAAGGGAACAGTGCAAAGCTACTCTCAGTCCTACCAAAACTTCGTGAGTGTGGTGTCGGTGTATAGTCATCAACCGGGAATCGTGGTGGGAGCATATCACCGAGGGGCAGCCCTCACCCTAAATCCCTCTCACCGTGGGAGAGGGACGCATGAAGTCTTGCTTCCCTTCTCCCATTGGAAGACAATCACCCTACCGATAAATCTATGGATTAGAATCGTAGGATCGATATCCCTAGGTCATCTTCGGTTTTAACAAATCTCCCGAAGGTGTAAAAACGGGTGTCTTTGAACATTACGAGGTAACTACATGAAAGCAGTGATTCTAGCTGGAGGGCTTGGTACTCGACTCAGTGAAGAAACTTCTATTAGGCCAAAGCCTATGGTTGAGATTGGGGGGCGACCAGTTCTCTGGCACATCATGAAAATTTATTCAGCCTATGGAATCAATGAATTTATCATTTGCTGTGGCTACAAAGGCTACATCATTAAGGAATATTTTGCTAACTACTTCTTACATATGTCTGATGTCACCTTTGATATGCGATTCAATCAAATGAATGTTCACTGCGGTTATGCCGAACCTTGGCGAGTGACGTTGGTGGATACAGGTGATCACACGATGACGGGTGGACGGCTGAAGCGAGTCAGGGAGCATATAGGTAAAGAAACCTTCTGCTTTACTTACGGAGATGGTGTATGTGATGTCAACATCAAAGAATTAGTTAATTTTCACAAACAGCAAAAGACTCTAGCCACATTGACCGCAACCATACCAGTAGGACGCTTTGGAGCGCTATCCCTAACGGGCGAAGATAAAGTTACCAGCTTTAGGGAGAAGGAAGATGGGGATGGAGCTTGGATCAACGGTGGTTACTTTGTCTTAGAGCCAGAAGTAATTGATTACATTGCAGATGACTCCACAGTCTGGGAAAAAGAACCCTTAGAAAAGTTAGCGCTAAGCAACGAACTTTCTGCTTATAAACATTCTGGATTTTGGCAACCGATGGATACGTTACGAGATAGAACTTTCTTAGAAGAGTTATGGAAGAATGGGAAAGCTCCTTGGAAAGTGTGGTAACAAAGCACCGGATACTGCCAGAACAATCGCTACACGTCAGTGGCAGGGACAGATATATCGAAGTCTGGTTTTGGCTTTAGCGGCTGATGAATTAAAAGCTTAGTTGAAGTGAATTTGCAAAAGTTTTCTTGAGCTAACAAATGCATGATGAAAGCAGGTGCATCAAATTAGCGCTTTACTTGGCTAACAAGCCGACTCCATTAGCGAAGTAAAGCGTTAACTTAAAGAAGGCTGAATTGAACTCAAGATTACAACAATATGCCCGATCCACTCACCTTAGACCCAGCCAGCTCAATAAACCTTGACCCGTGAGAAATTCTAATAACAATAGACCGACAAAACCAATCATGGCAAACCGCCCGTTGATTTGCTCGGCGTAGGGTGTCCAACCAAAAGCGGGTTCGGGTCTATTAAATGACTCTTGGGGGGGTTGAGACGTAGTAGGCGTTTCAGATTTCATGGTTTTGAGGTAGCGTCTTCCTCAGACTCCAAGTTTTGTACAGCTTCAATGAGCGATCGCACTTGTGCAGTGCCCTCTGATGGCTCAAACCCTAAGGGGAATTTCCCTCTAACAATCATCCGCAATCCCAAAGGACCCAAACTCAGCAATCCTTTAATATCGCGGAACGAGTTACCAACCACCTGTAAACCAAACTTGCGTTCATCAATCCAACCTCCTTCTTTCACCAAATTAATCAATGCCTTGCGATGGCGGATTTGGCGGCTGGCTTGGTCATCCTTGCGATCAAGAATTTCCTGCTTAATCTTACCGATTTGATCCATTGGCGCTACCTCCATTGGGCAAACCGTATTGCACATATAACAACGAGTGCAGCCCCAGACGCCCTGAGTTCCTTTGTTGTAGTCCTCTAGGCGACTTTCTGTGGTAGCATCGCGAGAGTCTGCGACCATCCGTTGTGCCTTAGCTAAGGCGTGAGGACCGACAAAATCCGAGTTGACTTCACGAGCATTGCACTCGGAGTAACACGCGCCGCATAAGATACAGTTACCCATCTGATCTAAACGCGATCGCTCCTGGGGAGTCTGCAAGAACTCCCGTTCCGGAATTGCCCTTGCCTCCGTGCTGACATAGGGATCAACCGCCTCCAGGTTATCCCAGAAGCTACTCATATCCACAACTAAATCCTTAATCACTGGCATATTACCCATCGGTGCTACAGTGATTTCTGGGATTCCAGCATCCGTAGACGAATGCAGCCTCGCTAATTCATTGCCAACATTTTCCTTACAAGCCAAAGCCGAACGCCCGTTGATTCGCATTCCGCAACTGCCGCAAATTGTATTGCGACAATTCTTGCGAAAAGCAAGGCTTCCATCTTGCTCCCACTTAATTCGATTCAGACAATCCAGAATCGTGTTTCCTTCCTCCACATCCAAAGTATAAGTCTGGAGCGCAGGGCTGCTATTTTGACTTTGCCGAACGATTTTAAAACAAACTTGCATATTGCCAAGCTCTTGATTATCCAAACTACCTGCATGAAATATCAGTACTCAACGAGCCACGACAAACACTGACTCGTTCCCACTGAAGAGATTATTCCTTATAATAAGCGCTTCGGATTTTTTATCCCTACTTCTAGTTTAAGACACAAGCGTCAGCCTCTTATACTAAAATGCCTCTATTTTGATCTTAAACCAAACAAATTACACAGATAGAATTTTACTTATAGTAGCTAAATAGAGTCATTAGAAAAACTGCTTTGCTCAAATCCGTAAAGATTCTAACAAATAACCCAAAAATCCTTGTCAAGCTAGAGAGATTTAACGATATATTTTTTATAGAGCTTTCATAGCTTGTCAGTAAATGATCAATACCATCCTGAAAGTTGAAGGATATCTTGCAAAATTATGGTAGAAACCGCAACCGCTCCATTGACAGGGAAAGCACTGCTTCAAAAAGTAAAAGAGCTGTCGCACTTGCCCCGGCGAGAAACAGCAAAACGCTGCGGCTATTACACGGTAACTAAAAACGACCAGACCCGCGTCAATTTAACAGATTTTTACGATGCGGTGCTTGCAGCAAAAGGTGTTCCTCTCGATCCAGAGGGAACAAAAGATGGTCGTGGTCGGGAGCCGACCTATCGAGTGAGCGTCCATAAAAATGGTCAAATTGTTATTGGTGCAACCTACACTCTGGCAATGGGATTAAAGCCTGGTGATGAGTTTGAAATTAAACTGGGCTACAAACATATTCACCTAAAACAGGTGGATAGTGATCCAACCAAGATGACAGACGATGAGGATTCGGAAACCGAAGAGGACTAGTCGGTTCCCTTTTAAGGATGGACTGTAGTATTTATCCATCCTTTGCACTGCATACGAAAAATCTGTAGCTCCTCAAACTTTGCCGATCTCGCCGATGGCTATCTTCGCTCAGGCAGCTAATCAGGGGTTGATGTCATCAGTGGCATCAACTGCTCTTTTAAAAGTAGCGATTTTTTTCATCGCTTGGGTTGTTTTGTGGCTACCACTAGCAATTCCTATCGCTACATTGGTAAAATGGCGTCCTCCTAAACCTTTGGCAACCGAGCAAAAGCTGCCGTTATTAGCAGCACTTTACCTAATTGCCCCCCCGCTCTTATGGGGGGCTTCTTGGGTGGATGGGGTATCTTTTTCAAATTATGGCTTGGACTGGAAATTAACAGTTTTAGTGTCAATGGGACTCGGATTAAGTCTAGGAATTTTGGGCTTAACAATCGTTTTTATTGGGCAATGGGCACTAGGCTGGGTTGAGTGGCATTTAGAAAATTTACAGCGCTTAGGACAGGTCATGTTGCCAGTGCTGTTTTTAGCCCTATGGATTGGTGTTACAGAAGAGTTAATTTTTCGTGGCTTCTTATTAAATACACTGCAACAAGATTACTCGCCTTGGGTAGCCGCAGGAATTTCTAGCATTATTTTTGCCTTATTGCACCTAGTTTGGGAGCAGCAAGAGACATTGCCTCAGTTGCCAGGATTGTGGTTAATGGGGATGATATTGGTGCTAGCTCGTTGGGTGGATGGCGGTAATCTAGGTTTGGCATGGGGACTCCACGTTGGTTGGATTTGGGGGTTGACTTGCTTGGATTCTGCGGAGCTAATTATCTACACCGAAAAAGGTCCACTTTGGATGACTGGTTTGGGGAAAAAACCCTTAGCTGGTGCTGCTGGAATTATCTGTTTATTGATAACTGGCATCTTCCTGCGGTGGTTTTTCCCCCTCCTTAGTTTCTAATTCCTATCCCTTCCTTGGGAGGCTAATCTTTTTGGGAGTCGGTGAATAACAATACAATGGCACCGAGCAACAAGATTCCACCCAGCAGTCCCAGTAAAGTGAGTTGCTCTTTGAAGAACAACCAAGCCAGTAAGGTCGAAGTCATGGGTTCGAGTAAGGTGGTGATGCTAGCGACTGTCGCAGTCGTATAGCGCATTCCTGATAAGAACAGCACGTAGGCTAGCACGGTTGGAACTAATCCTAAGTACAGAAGCAGCACCCAACCAACTACGGGATAGTTGACGACACCGTTGGCGATCGCAAATGGTAGAAGTATCATTGCACCTGTGCCAAACCCAATCGTCAGGGACTGAAGGGGATGGTAGCGTCTAGCTAAAGTGCGACTGCATAGGGTAATGACTGCGTAGCCGAATGCCGAACTCAAAGCTAATAGCACTCCAATCACCGCGTTACCTTGCGCTCCCCCATGGGGTTGAAAATCCACAAATAGGGCTGTACCGATCAGTGCAAACGTCAGAGCGAGTATTAGCTTTGGGGTAAGCTTTTCGCGAAATAGCCACAGAGAAAGCAGCGCTACCAGCACAGGTGCAATGCAGAGTGTTATGAGAACCGCGATCGCAACTCCAACTTGTGCAATTGCCCCAAAGTAGCAGACTTGATAGAGTGCCATCATCGCACCGAGCAACAGCATCAACGCCAAGTCCCGCCGCGCAACCCGAAACATCCTTACTCCCAATGTCAACCAACAAGCCCAAAATAGCGCTGGTACTGCGATCGCTAATCGGAAAAACCCGATAGAAAGCGGATTAGTATCAGCCAAACCATACAGCGCTTTGATCGCCACGCCCACTGTGCCCCACAGCACTGCTGCAAGCACGATCAACAACAGCCCACGGGTAGAGCTACCCTGAGCAACAGCTTGAATTTTCATGAAAAAACTATCCTTGCCTTACAAGATGAACAGAGAACTCAGGCGTAAGGGCAGGATAGGTATATATAAATTTCGGGTACGCCCTATGCGAACCCGCTGGAAAATAAAACTGAACCTCCTGCCCTATTTGATGCAGGTAGGTGGAGGTGTGCTTTTGTAGCGCGTTCTTAGCACAGGTATACGACCTTAGTGAGTCATTACTTAGAATCCATCAAGGACAGTACCATATAGACACCCTTATTGTGAAGAGTGTTGCTTGCCACACCACGAGTTAAGGATTGAGCGATGCTATCAAATACGAATTGTTGCCGATGACTTTCTCTCAAACTGACTTAAATTTCTTGTGGGAAAACCTCATATTCTTGATAGTCGTCACATCTTTCCTACTATTTGTAGGTTGGGTGTGGAGGGACTCAAAACCCTGTAACATCTTCAAGACTCATCAAATGCAGTTGCTAAGTTATCACTTCTGAGCCGTTGGTCTCACCCTAAGATTGGGTTCTGGATCTTGCGCTACCCACCCCTGAGACGAGTAGTAGCGAACTTCAAAATGTAGATGGGGTTGGTCTGTATCAGGGCGTCCCGTAGAACCCACGGTTCCAATCGTATCTCCTGTCCTCACCTGCTTACCCGCCGTCACACTTACACCTTTGAGATGAGCATAGCGAGTTTGCCGTCCTCCTTGGTGATTAATCACAACCAAATTGCCGTAACTACCCTGTTCACCCGCAAAGGCTACAGTTCCCGCATCGACGGCTAGCACCGCTGTCCCAGCTTTTACCAGTAAGTCTACGCCGCTATGAAACGCTGCTTTTCCAGTATTAGGATTCTGATGCCAGCCATAGCTTAGACCTACAGATGCAGATGCAGGCAAAGGATAGCCGGGAAAGCCCGTATAGGTATCTCGACGCGGACTGGCTTGTGCTGACCACTGTACTCCTGGAACGAAAACCTGTTGAGGCTGCCGCTGACAGCCATTCAGTTCATATAAGACATCTGTACGCACACCGTAAGCAGCTGCAACATCTGGCAAACGGGAACCTGCAGGAACTTCAACCCGGATACCATTGAACGGAGGAATCAAAATCTCCCTGCCAACAGGCATCGACCCTCCCCTCAAGCTGGGATTTAGACCGAGAAGGGTAGCAGGTATGAGGTTGTATCGGTTGGCAATACTCTCCAACGTTTCACCCGCAGCAACTTTATGGCGAGTCAAGCGCGACAGCACAGGGGGCGGACAGACTTTCTCAGTCGGTGAGGAACTTTGAGCAATTAACTCGGCAGCAGCTATTGCTGGAGTAGCCGCCTCAGCCTCAATGCCAACGGCTAGGATAACTAGCCAGAGACTTGTTGAAAAAACGGGAAACCAGGAAAGTAATTTCATTTTGAGGATTAGGGTTATCGATTATTGATTGTTGATTATTAATAAACAATCAACAAACGACAAACAACCGCGTTTTCAAAGCACTTGCAGGATACTGGGAATACTTTCCACAGCCTCTAGGGTACGCATTTCATCGAGAGCTTGTCGAAAGTTACCTTCACGGACATCATGAGTGACAACAACTATTTCCGCTAAGTCTCCCCGAAACCCAGTTTGCACAACTGATTCTAAACTAACGCTGTGTCTCCCGAAGCAAGTCCCTAAGCTACCAATCACGCCAGGACGATCTTTGGTCAGAAAACGTGCATAAAAGCGGGTAACGAGTTCCGACATCGGGGCAATGCGGCAATAGTGTTGATGGGCACAGCTTAACAGAGGATGCAGTTGGTGAGTGTCTCCAGCTGTTTTCAGAACAGCAGCAATGTTTAAGATATCCGATACCACTGCACTGGCTGTCGGCCCAGAGCCAGCACCGGGACCAAAAAACATTACCTGCCCGATTGGGTCGCCTTCTACCAAAATAGCGTTGTAGACACCATTGATATTGGCAAGAGGATGGGTTTGGGGAACAAGGGTGGGTTGAACTCTCACCTGAAGCTGTTCTGAATCGATGGACTCTAAGGCGATCGCAGTTTCCTCTCGTTTGGCGATCGCCAGCAACTTGATCGCAAACCCCAATTTCTGAGCATAAGCAATATCCGCCGCACTGACATGGCGAATTCCTTCACAATAAACATCTTGCAATTTAATCCGTCCTGCAAAAGCCAGAGACGCTAAAATCGCAATCTTATCAGCGGCATCCAATCCATCGACATCAGCAGTAGGGTCAGCTTCTGCATAACCTAGCTTCTGGGCATCGGCGAGGATATCGCTAAATTCCCCTCCCTCCGTTTGCATCCGCGTCAGGATGTAATTGGTCGTGCCGTTAACAATCCCCGTGATACTGCGAATTCGATTAACACCCAAGGACTGCTTCAGGGGTTGAATTACCGGAATACCGCCTCCCACGGCGGCTTCCAAGAGGACGTAAACTCCTGCTTCTTGAGCCGCCGTGAAAATTTCAGCACCATATCGGGCAATAACTGCCTTGTTCGCCGTGACGACGTGCTTGCCGTGGGTGATCGCTTTTAAAATTAGCGATCGCGCTGGTTCTAAGCCACCCATCACCTCGACCACAATATCAATAGTTGGATCGGTGGCGATCGCGTCCACATCAGTTGTTATAACCTCTGGTGGTAGTTCGACCTCTCGTAATTTATCCAGAGAGCGCACCCCTACCCGATGAATTTTTATCTCTTGTAGTAAGGGATTACGCCCAGTCGGGTTTAGCAAAATCTGAGCCGTTCCCGTGCCAACTGTCCCCAATCCCAATAAACCAATTTTAAAAGCCACAGCTGTTGTCCCGAATCCTAAGCGTTCTCTAAGATGCGATCTGCACTTCAAGTAAGAGCGATCGCGCTTTTGAAAACTTTCTTCAAGTCTTTTAGCGCTAGCAGCACCCCTTGCGGCAGGTCGTAAATCTTTACCTTATCTAGACTACTCGTGGGAAGTCCTAATATAGACTCAATCCGCTGAATCCTATCAGGTATGGTCTACTGCCTCAATCCTCATTGCCGCGATCGCCTCAATCCTGATGGTTATCAGTTTTGCCAAAATTGCGGCTCCCAACTCCTACTCAGAAATCGCTATTGTGCCGTCAAATATATTGGCGGCGGTGGCTTTGGCAGAACCTTTCAAGCACTCGACCGAGACTGCATGAATGCGCCTTGCGTCGTCAAGCAATTTTCGCCATCGCCAAACATTCAAGCCGATCCGGCTGCACTCCGTAAAGCCACCGAAATGTTTAACCAAGAGGCAGTACGGCTGTTGCAGTTGGGAGAGCATCCCCAGATTCCTAGACTACTCGCCTACTTTGAACAAGATAAATACTTGTATCTGGTACAAGAGTTTATCGATGGGCAGGATTTAAAACAAGAATTGGCGATCGAAGGTGCCTTCAACGAACAAAAAATTCGGCAGCTTTTGACCGATTTACTGCCAGTTCTCAAGTTTATCCACAATCGCAACGTCATTCACCGAGACATCAAACCAGGAAATATTATGCGTCGTCGCACCCCTCTCAACTCCCCCTTGCTAAGGGAAGGATTGGGGGAGTTGATGCTGATTGATTTTGGTGTCTCCAAACTGGCGACGGGAACGAGTTTGGGTCAAGTCGGCACAACCGTTGGCACAGCCGGATATACACCCCTCGAACAAATGCGCGGTCAAGCGTTTCCAGCTAGCGATCTTTATAGTTTAGGTGTCACCTGCGTTTGTCTACTCACCCAATTTCTTCCCAAAGCAGATGGTTCAGGTGAGGTGTATGATGCACTGCAATGTCGTTGGATGTGGCGAGAACACTTACCACAGGGCATCACCATTAGCCCTCAGCTAGGGCAAGTGTTGGACAAATTGCTTCAGGATTTGCCAAAGGATCGCTATCAATCTGCCGATGAGGTGTTACAAGACCTCAATCGTGATTCTGAATCCTTTCATTCAAGTACCGCGTCACCTACACCCGTTATTTCTCGTCCTACTGAACGTTTAAAAGAGGAGAATGCTCAGTCAAAACAGCAGTTGAGAGACGGGCAAGGAAGACAACAGGGGAATTTTACAACATTACCGCCTGTTACTCGTCCCCCATTAAGTCCTGTATCTCAAGGTTTGGCTGCACCTTCTCCCCCCGCTCACTTAATTTCAGAAGTCAGAATAGACTACAGCAAACTACGTCAGCTATTAACCGCCCAGAAATGGCAAGAGGCAGATTTGGAAACTACAGCTATCATGCTTAAGGTGTCCGGTCGCGAACAAGAAGGTTGGATTAGAGCAGAAGATTTCAAAAAGTTTCCCTGTCAAGACCTTCACACCATTGATAAACTCTGGGTAACTTACAGTCGAGGACGGTTTGGTTTTAGTATCCAAAGGCGGGTTTGGGAGAGTCTTGGGAGAAAAATTGATATCGACTATACAAGCTGGTGTCGATTTGGCGATCGCCTCGGTTGGCGCGTCAAAGGCAACTGGCTAAACTACTCTGAACTGACTTTTAATCGAGATACAGCACCCCTCGGTCACCTCCCAGCAGGTGGATTGGATAGTACGGCATTAGGGAAGTGGGATTTGGTCGCTTTTGCTCTGGCGTCAAGATTGGCAGAGTGTAACATTCAGTAGTTACAGTAGCTTCTATCCGTGGAGTTAAGCTCTAAGCTTTCGTAATCACAATTCTGGAGAAAAAACCCGTTTTTGATTATAAAAAACTATGTAAAGACTACATAAATTAAAGTTGACGGTTCTGCCTAAAAGTGTAAATCCTGATATGATTGCAAACTAATGTTGGCGTGATTGCGGGTTATAGTCGCTGCAATTAAGCCAAACCCTTCCTGATCCAGCCACCATTCAAGGAGCATTTATCATTGTCTCGTCACTACCTATTTACTTCTGAATCAGTTACCGAGGGTCATCCAGACAAAATCTGCGATCAGATTTCTGACACGATCTTGGATGCTCTCCTCTCCCAAGACGAACGTAGCCGCGTTGCCGCAGAAGTTGTGGTGAATACTGGCTTGGTGCTACTCACAGGTGAAATCACCTCTAAAGCCCAAGTTAACTACGTCGATTTGGTACGCAAGAAAATTGCTGAAATTGGTTACATCCACGCCGACAATGGCTTCTCTGCTAATAGCTGTGCTGTCTTAGTTGCATTGGATCAACAATCTCCTGACATTGCTCAAGGCGTCAGCAACGCCCAGGAAAGTCGGGAGGAGATGAGTGATGATGAATTAGA
>DATNQT010000666.1:0-9608 GCA_036703885.1 Candidatus Sericytochromatia bacterium | reverse complement strand
CCCTGACGCCATAGCCAACGGTTCCAGATGAAAAACAGCAGACTCCAACCCAGCATCATCAATACACCCCGCACAATATCTACAGGTAACCCAATCAAAATAGAGGCGGGGAAATGAATTAGATAAGGGAAGGGCGTCCACTGCGCTACCTGGCGCACGGCTGGGGGAAAGACTTCTAGGGGAGCAATCATCCCAGAGAGAAACAGATAGAACAAAAACCAGAATTGTTCGATCGCACTCGCTCGTTCCGTCCAGAAGGCAAATAATGCAAACGTGTACTGCATCAAGAAGCGTAGCGCAAAAGCCAGCCCTAACACTAGCCCAAACAACAAAATACTCTTCAAACTCGGTATCCAAACGGCTTGAGGATACAAGAAGAAAAACAAACCCACCAGCAATAAAGCAAAGGGTAGACGGGCAAGACGTTCAGACAGGTGTGAGGCAACATGATGCCACACTGGGTCGATAGGTTGTAACAATCTGGGAGAAAGCTTCCCTTGCACTACTTCCTTTTCAAACTCCCAAACTACCCAAACCACCGTGAACTGGCGGACGAGAAAAACCATCAGAAAGTAGCGAACAAAATCCTCAGAGTTCAGCCCAAATTGCCCTTTCTGCGATGCCTGCGTCCAGACGCCCATCAAAATAAGTGGCAATGTTCCCGACAGTGCCCACAAAAACAGCTCCGCTCGATATTCCAGCATATGGGCGTAGTAGACCGAGAGGAACGCTTGAGCTTTTTTGATGCCCTGATTCATGAAACCACCCCTGCACGGAAGACACGACCAATCACTTCTTCAATCGGCGGCTCAGTTACCGTCAAATCTATCACTGCCAACTCCGCCAGAATCCGAGATACTGTGCTGGTAAGCGCCTCTCGCCGCACCAGGAAACGCACTTCCCGACCTTCCACTGCTTGCAGTTCGGCATAGATAGACAACTTCTCTTGTGGTAACGGGTTAGCCAGTTCTACCTTGACCTCGCGATAAGGTGCAAAGTGGTCAATCAGTCCATCTAGAGAGCCATCGTAAATCAGTTGACCCTCATAAATTAGCAGTACCCGTTGACAGAGGGCAGTGATATCCGCCATGTAGTGACTGGTCAACAGCACGGTAGCACCTGTGCGTCGGTTGTACTCCCGTAAGAAGTCACGCACCCCAAGTTGAGCGTTGACATCCAATCCTAATGTTGGCTCATCTAAAAACAGTACCTGAGGTTGGTGGAGAAGTGCGGCTAGCAGTTCGGCTTTCATGCGTTCCCCCAGAGAAAGTTTCCGCACTGGTTGACTCAGTTTATCTTCCAGGGAAAGCATTTCTGTCAGTTCACTGACTCGATGCCGAAACTCTTTGTCGGAAATGCCATAAACAGCAGCATTTATTTTCAAGGTGTCTAGCGCTGGTAAATCCCAAAGCAACTGCTGCTTTTGCCCCATCACTAGGGTGATTTGCTGCAAAAAGTCCGTTTGCCGCCTAAAAGGAATGTGACCTGCAACTCTTACGTGACCGCCAGAAGGATGAATCAGCCCCGTAAGCATTTTAAGTGTGGTGGTTTTCCCCGCACCGTTGGGACCTAGAAACCCAACGACTTCACCCATCCCAATCTCAAACGAAATGTCTTGAACGGCTTTTACTGAGCGATAGGTGCGGCGAAAAAAGTGCTGTAATGTGCCTTTGAGTCCCGGCTCCTTAACTGCCACCGGGTAGACTTTGCTCAGGTTCTCAACCAAAACGATAGACATAATTGTTTACTTTACTTTATTTTCAGTAAAGTCGGCATAACCCGTGCGATCGCACTTTTAAATTTGATACGAAGTGGAACTCTCTATTGAGTACCATTCGACTATGAACCACTACTTTGCTACAGTTGCCCGTGGTCTAGAACCAATTGCTGCCCAAGAATTGGAACGTCTGGGAGCAACGGACGTTCGCCCTGATTTTACCGGGGTACATTTTGTCGGCGACTCCCCCTTACTCTACCGAGTCAATCTCTGGGCAAGGACAATCTTCCGGGTGCTAGTTACTCTGTGTGAATTTCCCTGTCCGGATGGAGAGCGCCTTTACCAAGAAGTGCAAAAAATTAATTGGGAGCAGTACATCCAGCCTCACAACACCCTAGCGGTGAATGCTACAGGAGGCAATCGCCAACTCAACCACACCCACTTTACGGCTCTACAGGTCAAAAATGCGATCATAGACCAACAGCGTCACCAGTTTGGTCAACGCTCTAGCATCGATATCCAGAATCCCGATTTGCAAATTAACGTCCACATTTATCAAGACCGTTGTACTTTAAGTCTAGATAGTTCTGGTACAAGTCTCCATCGACGAGGGTATCGACCTGCAATGGGACTTGCTCCGCTCAAAGAGACTCTAGCCGCAGCTCTCCTCCATATGGCTGAGTGGGAGCCAACCTTACCATTTTTAGATCCGCTCTGTGGCTCTGGAACCCTACCTTTAGAGGCGAGTTTAAAAGCTTTAAACATTGCGCCAGGGTTGTTTCGCCAACAGTTTGCTTTTGAGAAATGGCGCGATTTTGACAAAGAACTCTGGGAACAGTTGCTTAAGGAAGCCGAAAACAGTAAGCTCCCTAATCTTAAGGCACTAATTGCTGGAAGCGATCGCGACCCCGATATCCTCAAGCAAGCTCGCCTTAATGCCGAACAATGTAGGGTTGCTGATAAAGTAACCTTCACCCAAACGGAACTATCACATCTAGAAGCACCAGCAGACTGCGGTGTTATCATCTGCAATCCACCCTATGGAGAGCGTTTGGGAGAGGCAAAAGAACTGGGGGATTTCTACAAACTGCTCGGCGATGTGTTCAAGCAACGCTTCAAAGGTTGGACAGCTTTTGTCTTAACGGGGAATAAAGAGTTGGCGAAGAGGGTAGGCCTCAAACCCTCCCGGCGTATCCCTGTCTATAACGGTTCAATCGCCTGTACCTTGCTGAAGTACGAGCTTTATTAATGCGATATCCATAAAATCTGAAAATTTAACTCTCTAGAGGTATCGCTATAGGAAGAGCCTGCTGATACTAAGTCTTAAGAGGTAAATCCGTCGAAAATCGACATTTTCGGCTGATTTTACGTTGTCAGAAACTAATAAGTGTTACAATTCTTTGTGTTGTTGGTTACAAATCTTTACATAAACGCTGGGTAACAGAATAAGCATGATCCAACTTGACCGCGCTCCTTTACAAGAAGCAAAATCTACACAGCTAGCGAGAAGTGAAGATATAAACTACGGAATTTTAATAGCTCTTTTAATCATTGCAATTTGGGCAGCTAGTCTCATTCTATTAATCTCCGTAGATGTTGATAAGCTTCCAATTTATTTGATAATACCTGCCATGATTTGGCAGACATTTCTTTATACAGGATTATTTGTTACAGCCCATGATGCGATGCATGGAGTTGTCTATCCCCGAAATCTTAAAATCAATAATTTACTAGGTTGGATTGCTGCCTTAGTTTATGCGCTTTTTTCCTTTAAAAAATTGTCAGTAAACCATTGGCAACATCACCATAATCCTGCTAGTGAACTCGATCCAGATTTTCATAACGGCAAACAAAAAAACTTCTTTGCCTGGTATGGGCAATTCATAAAAAGATATTGGAGCTGGACGAGACTATTAGGATTGATAACCATCTTTAATCTAATTAGTCACACCTTACCTATCCGTGAAACCAATTTAACCTTATTTTGGGTGATACCTTCAATCTTGAGTTCAGTACAGCTATTTTACTTTGGTAGTTTCCTTCCTCATAAAGAACCAAAAGGAGGCTACTCTAATCCTCATCGTGCCCAAACCACTCAGTTATCAATTTTTTGGTCTTTTGTGACCTGCTATCACTTTGGCTATCATCAAGAACATCATGAATATCCTCATGCTCCTTGGTGGAAGTTGCCAGCCATCTACAAATTGAACAGAGGGATTTCTTAAGACTAGAAATAGGAGTCTGAGGTCAGGGGGAAGAGATTTTCATCTGGGAGCCTGTCAGGTTTGCAAGTAAACGAACAGCCCGCACTTCGTGCCGCTATGTATGCTGCTATCGCACGCAAAGCGATAGCGGTAGCGACGTAGGGAGCGTCGCTACCGCTATCGCTAACATCCCCCAGCCCCTTCTCCCATTGGGAGAACGGGAGCAAGACTTCATGCGTCCCTCTCCCCGTGGGCTATGCATTACCCACCTCTTTCTTAACAATTCCCAAAATCGATACAGAGAAATGCTAGAAAGGCTCGAATAGGGCACCGCAAGCAACTAGATCTGTGCGTTGTTCATCTGTCAACCCAATTCCTGTTCCAAAGTTACATCCCTCTACTAAAGTAGCTGACCATATAGTTTCATTAAGGGTTGCTCCTCTTAAATCTGCATTTCTCAGGTCAGCGCCAGTAAAATTGGCAAAGATCAGGTCGGCTTCTAACAAACGGCTTCCCTTCAGATTTACTCCTGTCAAGTCACCACGGATGAAATTCACACCATCTAAGACTAAACTCGATAGTTCTGCACCTCGGAGATTAGGGAATTTTGTCTGACTTGGCTCTTTGAAGAAACGCATTACACAGGCTACATTCGGCTCAGTTAGGGGTATTTGGGTTAAAAAGTCGTATCGAGCTAGCCCAAGATTCTTGAGTATCAGCAGGCGTTGCTGAGGGTTTTGTTCAAGGAATTGGGTGCAGGTGCGATAGAGGTTTTGAGTAGGGGATTTCCGCATCAGATCAAACTTGGGTGACAACCTTGAGGTTGAACATCTCTTCCTCTATGTTTACAGATCTTTACAAAATTGTCGGTTGCGATCGCGCCTACAACACTATGCTGTGCGATCGCAGTTGACGCTTCACCTATCTATCGCCCAGACTGGCTAATATGCCAACAGGGCAGTGATTGACTCGTCATCGTTAGCATCTACTGAAAATATGAAGGTTCTATTTGCGTTCCGTTGCAACGGCAGTGCTAAGGCTTTCAAACTTGCCAGAGCTAACGCGCTCCACCTGCTTATGGGCAAAGGGGAAGGTATCGCTAACCGCGAAAGTCCCCATAAGGACAAATATTACAAAGAAGAAATTTTGTCATGGTACAGGTAAAAATACTTGTTGATACGGTTCTCAAACAGCGACCGATACAAAGCACTGGACTGAAAGATAACGAGAAGCAATCGGTAAAAGCTGGCACTATTTTCAACGTCCATTCCTATAGTTCCTCCTACGATCACATTAAAGTCGCCCTAGCCGATCGCACTTTTCAAGGCAAGAACACATGGTACGTGTACCAAAAAGCCGCCGTGATTCTTAATAACAATGAAATCAGCTTTCCAATCTCAGTCAAGCTTTCTGTACCGTACTACGACCAGTTGGATAATTCGGAAAATCCTTATGGGACTTGCAATGTGACCAGCGTGGCAATGACCTTAGCCTATTTAGGAGCGCGTCGCAAACATCCCGATATCCGCTTTGCCGATGAACTCAGTCACTATTGCGACGACCATGGCTTGGATAGACACGAAGCCACCGATCTAGTCAAGGTTGTTCAAGCCTATGGATGTAAAGATAACTTTAGAAAAACAGCCAGTTTCCAATCGGTAAAAGAGTGGCTAATTCAAGGTAACCCAGCAATAGTACATGGCTATTTCACCCCCACTGGACACATCATTTGCTTCATTGGTTACAACATGAAGGGATTTGTTGTGAATGACCCCTATGGAGAAATCATGTACAGTCCCCGTGAGAGCTACTACAATATTTATTCTAGTGGAGCTGGGCTAACTTACTCGTACAACATGATTTACAACACCTGCTGTACGGATGGAGAGTTTTGGGTACATTTCATAAGTAAAGGGTAATAGGTAATAGGTTTTAGGTTTTGGGTTTGAGATACAAGAGGATTCACCTAACACCCAACACCTAATACCTAACACCTTCTTTCTTCTAGCAGTATCTCGGTTGTACAAAAAGATTTGGGAACTAATCCGGAAGGCGGCAGCGCCATTGAGGAGTTTATTTGATAGGTAAAAGTGCAAGCTCAACGGCTGAACTTCCGCAAAAACACCTCAACCTAACAGCATCACCACTATGACGACTCGAACTCACGGCTACGGATGGATTCCAGATACACCTGATGCAAGAGACTTAAAATATGCGGCTCCTCAAATAGTCGCCAAGAATTTACCACCTAAAGTAGACCTGCGGGCACAGCTACCTCCTGTTTATGCTCAAGGTTCGATAGGAAGCTGCACCGCGCAATCTGTTTGTGCTGCCTTTCATTTCTGTCAAATGAAACAAAAGCTATATAACTTTGCACCAAGTCGATTATTTACTTACTACACCACTAGAGATATTGAAGGAACAGTAAATGAAGATAGTGGTGCAATGCTCAGAGATGCCATCAAATCTATTAATAAATTTGGGGCTTGCCCGGAATCGATATGGCCTTATGATTTAACGAGATTAACGGTCAAACCCACTCCCACTTGTTATGACACCGCGAGTAGACATACAGCCGTTTCCTATCGTCAGGTGTCACAAACTCTCAATCAGATGCAAGGATGTCTAGCTGAGGGCTTCCCTTTTGTATTTGGAATGACTGTTTACGAAAGTTTTGAAGGCGACGAGGTTGCTAGTACTGGGGTAGTACAAATGCCCGCCCCGGATGAGCAGGTCGTTGGCGGTCATGCCGTGGTAGTCGTTGGTTATGATAACTCTCAACAAAGATTTATCATTAGAAATTCTTGGGGAAGTGATTGGGGGATGAAAGGCCACTTTACATTACCCTATGGATATATCTTGAATCCAGATTTAGCAACGGACTTCTGGACTTTAAGATTAGTGCGCTAGTTCCGAATTCGGTTTCACAAGATGCGGTTATTTCGCGTAGCCTAGCTAGTGCTGTACGAAGTCTTGGTTAGCCAGAGGTGCTACTCTAACCCAACTACCGCCTATGTAGTTGAGATGCGATCACTCCGCTTCTATTTTGGCTCATAATAATTCTAAATAAACCACTGTCAATGAACAGCGCCTCCCACGTACTGCGAGTTTTGGGAGGCGCTCAACTGCGGCAATCGTTGTTCCAGCGTCCTCCCAAACGAGTGCCAGTTGCACAAGCGACCCTAGATTAGATTTGATAGTGCCTCTTTCCGATAAGATTAGAAAATGCTTAGAACCAGGTAACTCTGCTTGGAAAGTTCTAGCGGCTGGATTGAGGAAAATTTGATGAATCAAGAGATTTTTGAGAAAGTTAAGAAAATAGTTGCCGAACAACTGGAAGTCGATCCGAATGACGTGACGCCTCAAGCGTCGTTTGCCACCGATCTAAACGCCGATTCTCTGGATACGGTTGAACTCGTGATGGCTTTGGAAGAAGAATTCGATATCGAAATTCCCGACGAGGCAGCTGAACAAATTGACACTGTCCAAAAGGCAGTAGACTTCATCAGTAACAAAGTAGAAACTCCTGCTTAAAAAGTTCTGGTTATACCGGAAATTCTGCGTTCTGGGTGTGTAAGCCCTGTTTAACTGGCATCATGACAAACATTGAACAAAAGCGCGTCGTCGTGACAGGTCTCGGCGCGATTACACCGATAGGCAATACTCTAGCTGAGTACTGGGAAGGGTTGTTGAGCGGACGCAACGGAATTGGTCCAATTACTTTATTTGACTCCTCCCGGCATGATTGCCGTATTGCCGGAGAGGTGAAAAACTACGACCCCCACATTTACATGGAGCGCAAAGAAGCAAAGCGCATGGATCGCTTTGCTCAGTTTGGGGTTTCTGCAAGCAAGCAGGCTTTAGCCGATGCGCAGTTTGCAATTAATGACCTGAACGCAGAACAGGTGGGTGTGATTATCGGGACTGGCATTGGTGGTCTCAAAGTCTTAGAAGACCAGCAAGAAATCTACCTAACTCGCGGTCCGGATCGCTGTAGCCCGTTTATGATTCCGATGATGATTGCCAATATGGCGGCGGGTCTGACAGCGATTCATACGGGTGCCAAAGGTCCAAATAACTGCACCGTTACTGCCTGTGCTGCAGGTTCTAATGCGGTCGGGGATGCATTTCGTCTGGTACAGCGGGGCTATGCTCAGGCGATGATTTGTGGAGGCACCGAAGCGGCTGTGACACCCTTGTCTGTCGCTGGTTTCGCTGCTGCACGAGCGCTGTCTACCCGTAACGATACTCCTGAGTCAGCTTGTTGCCCCTTTGATCGCGATCGCGATGGTTTCGTTATGGGCGAAGGTTCTGGTATTCTGCTTCTGGAAGAACTGGAACACGCTCTCTCGCGTGGAGCCAAGATTTACGCCGAAATTGTAGGTTACGGCATGACCTGCGATGCCTATCACATGACCTCACCCGTGCCGGGTGGAGAAGGTGCGACTCGTGCAATTCAGTTGGCGCTCAAAGATGCTGGTATTACTGCGGAGCAAGTGAGCTACATCAATGCCCACGGCACCAGTACCCAAGCTAACGACGCAACTGAAACAGCGGCGATTAAAAAAGCGTTAGGGGAGTATGCTTACAAGGTGGCAGTTAGCTCCACTAAATCGATGACAGGCCATCTTTTAGGTGGCTCTGGTGGCATTGAAGCCGTAGCAACTGCAATGGCAGTGGCAAATGACCAAGTTCCTCCAACAATTAATTTGAAGAATCCCGACCCAGCTTGCGACCTCGATTACGTGCCCGACAAGAGTCGTAGTCAGAAGGTAGAAGTGGCACTTTCAAATTCTTTTGGATTTGGCGGTCACAATGTCACGCTAGTATTCAAGAAATACAGGCAGGAATAGAATTTTTCCTCCCGCTCCCCTAATCCCTTATCCCGCTCCCCTAGCCTTGCCCATCAATCCGCCTAATGGGATGATGAGGGTGTAGCATTGGGGCGACTGAGAGCTGTGTAGTTCAGGACTCATGCAAAAATTCCAGAGTTGTCCCCATGAATTTGGGGGCAACTTAGGTGTTTTATATAAGTAAAAATACCTAAAATAATGGAAAGGGCGAGTCAGTCCTAGAGTTCACGTCTCACACCGATCTTGCGTTAAACCTTAGTTCACGCTTAGTCATTAAAAAGAAATTATGGCCGTTGCAACCCAAAAATCTCTCGAAGAACTGTGCATTAACTCTATCCGCTTTCTAGCGATTGACGCGGTGGAGAAAGCAAAGTCTGGTCATCCAGGTCTGCCGATGGGCGCGGCTCCGATGTCATTCGTGCTGTGGGACCGCTTTATGCGGTTTAATCCCAAAAATCCCGCCTGGTTGAATCGCGATCGCTTCTTGCTGTCTGCGGGTCACGGCAGTATGTTGCAGTATGCACTACTTTACCTAACGGGCTACGAAGATCTCACCCTCGAAGACCTCAAGCAATTCCGCCAGTGGGAGTCGAAAACTCCTGGTCACCCAGAAAACTTCATGAACCCTGGGGTCGAGATTACGACCGGACCTCTGGGTCAAGGCATTGCTAATGGTGTGGGAATTGCAATGGCTGAAGCTCATTTAGCCGCCAAATTTAATAAACCAGATTTCCCAGTCATAGACCACTATACCTACGTCATTCTAGGTGACGGTTGCAACATGGAAGGTGTTGCATCTGAAGCCTGTTCCCTAGCTGGACACTTGGGATTAGG
>DATNQT010000665.1:0-3234 GCA_036703885.1 Candidatus Sericytochromatia bacterium | reverse complement strand
GAGCAAGAAGTTTGTATTCAAGCCAGTATCGGTATTGCCCTTTATCCTGAGGATGGCAGCGACTCAGACAAGCTACTGACGAATGCGGACGCGGCAAGGCGCTTCTGTCGGAACGCCGGGGGCGGTAGCTATCAGTTCTACAGCCCCATGATGGAAGAAATGAACGTGCCAAGTACTGGCATTTAACTTCCGATTAGGGAAGCTTGTAACTAGCAACCCGAAGAACCAGTTCACTCGAACGAGGGTTGCGGCTAAACACAAACGCTCCTTCCTCTGTTTCACCACTGGAGAGAAAGTCAATTTGCTGTTCGCCTACTTCCTCAACCTTACCGTTAATGCGTAGTTCAGCAATGACCTGAACTGACTCTGCTGTCTCGCCACCAGTATTCGTAACGGAAAAAGGTACATAAAATTGTCCCGGCACTTCGTGAATCTCACTTTTGCGCGTTACAGACACTACTGGTGGTTGATTCTTCTGGGTTAGCCACTGATAAAGTACAAGTCCAATGATCGCGCTTAAAATCCCTAAGGCAATAGTAAAACTTGTCCGTTCAGCAGGTGAACGAGATGGCTTTTGTTCGATTTGGGGAGATGAATCAATGTCTGTCATATCGCAAGGCGTCCTGCTGCGCCGCCAATGGTTGCTGGTAGCCCTAAAATCAATGTGTAGTTCAACCACAGTGTCCACGGATCGTTGAAACTGAGCCGATGGAAAAAAAACAACATAAATGCGGCGGCAACCAGTGACACTAGATAAGAAAAAACTGTTTCGCTCATGGGACGCTGGAAAAGACCTTGTTGTTGTCGGCGCTTTGGTTCAGTAGTAAAGCCAGCCTCAAAAACAATGGCATAGGAAATTAAGACTGAGGCAGCAATAATCGCCAAAAGCGATGGCGGTGAAGCAGCAGCGTTGAGCATGGGAACTTCGTCAGTAGGTGCAATATTAAAGGCAATAATTGTTGCACCAATTAAAGTCGCACCAATATCGGCAAGAGTGGCGTTAATTTCTGTCTTTTTTGCCTGAGCATCTGGGTTGTTAAAATCCTGTCTATCTGAAGCTGAAATGCGATCGCCACTTAAGAATGCATCTGCCAAAGCCGCTCCTAGAGCAAACGGTATACTTTCGAGTACTAACTTACCCAATGCTTCGTTCAATGGCGTTCCGAGCTGGATTTCGCCCAACAAAATCAGGACAAACGTAGCGCAAACGATACCAATCGCTAGGGCTTCAACACTATCCATCAGGGTATCGAGGAACTGCTTACTTTTGGTTTTACGAAAGCCTTCCGTGCGATTGAGTAAGAAAACAACAACAAAGCTAGTCACTAAAAGAGCCAACATTAAAGGTGGGGATGTCTGAGAGCCAATCCACCAAACTTCCATCGTATACAGCATTGGAATCCCAAACAAGAAGCCACCAGAAGCACCGCGAATGATATCGTTAAATTCGTTTAACCAAGGGTTGGAATGTTGACGTTTTTTGTGAGAGCGTTTTGCCATGCGTGAGAAAACCCTGATGCTGCTGGGTGGATGCTTGGACAGGAAAAGTCTTCCAGTAGTAGCGGAATTTACCCTGAAGTGAGGTCAATCCTCTTCTATAGCAAAGTGCAGTTCGACAAGACTTCGGCGTGACCCTTTGACAAGACTTCGGCGTGACCCTTCGACAAGCTCAGGGCGGAGACGCTCAGTCGAACGCTCACTGTGAACTGAGTAAAAACGTAGTATTCTTCAGGGTACGAGGGCACTCCACACTGTTAAGAGCCTAAGTGACTACTGCTATATAAGCCTTCCTACTTCTCAGGCAGTAAGTCGCGCCTATACAAGCAAAGTCTACCTATCCAGACTTAATAAAACAGGGGTAGATAAATCGGACTTGGTACTAGGGCGAATTAACTGCCAGAATTGTATTCCTGTATACATATAACTGATGTTACCAAACCCTAACAAATAGGGAATTCTATCTTTATGTAGAGTTCTTTAGTTATGTTCCTGAATCGTACATAGGCAGATTTTTCAATAAAATGACGTTGCAATTGCTGGCTGTAATTCGTAGAACTCCTGTTTTTCTACTGCTGTTTTTCAATACTCAATTTATGCCAGTCCTGGCAGCAGAGAATCGCTATGAGAAGCAGCAATCTTCTAAATCCATCTGTCCCGCTCAATTGGGGGCAGCTATTGAGGCTGTGATTAACCGTCCTCAATTTCGTCGCGCTCGCTGGGGCATTTTAATTGAACCTTTATCGTCAAATCCAACAAATCGCGCCCTCTACAGCCGGGAAGCTCAAGGCTACTTCATCCCTGCCTCGAATGTGAAGTTACTGACAACCGCTGCGGCTTTGCGTCAGCTAGGTTCAGAATTTCGGATTCGGACATCTATTTATGAGACGGGTGCGGGTGTGTTGCGGGTGGTGGGACGGGGCGATCCCAGCTTGACAGATGCACAGTTAAAAGATTTAGCACAACAGTTGAAACGTCAGGGAGTTCGCAATGTGCAGCAATTGGTTGTAGATAATGGTTATTTTCAAGGGGACGCTATTAATCTCACTTGGGATTGGGAGGATGTGCAGTCAGATTATGGAGCAGCAGTAAATAGCCTGATTTTGAATCAAAATGCTGTGGAATTGACTTTATCACCGCAACAAGTGGGTCAACCCCTGCGAGTGAGTTGGGCAAATGCGATCGCAGCCAAACAGTGGCGACTTGAAAATAATTCCGTAACCGCGAAGGCAGCCACACCCAACTCTGTAGCGGTGACGGCTGTTTTAGGTCAGCCACTGTTGCGAATTAAAGGTCAACTAGCCGTTGATGCGGAACCAGAGGTAGTCGGGTTGCCAGTGCTTGACCCTGCTGAGTATTTCTTAGAGCACTTCCAAAGGGTGTTGGCAACGGCGGGAATTAGCGTAGCAAGAGCCTCCGTGACATCTAACAGAGGCGCGGTTGGTGGTCGGGAGTTGGCAACTGTTGAATCTTCACCCCTTTCTGCTTTGTTAGTGGAGACCAATCAAGAGAGTAATAATCTCTATGCCGAGGTACTGTTGCGTACCCTTGGTGCTGGCGGGAGTAGTGACACTACTGAACAAGGAATTAAAAAGCTCACAGAAACATTAACAGCTTTGGGAGTTAACTCGCAAAGTTATGTCTTGGTTGATGGTTCGGGGTTATCTCGTCAAAACTTGGTGAGTCCAGAAGCGATCGCCCAAACCCTCAAGCTCATGGCACAAACGCCGCAAGCCG
>DATNQT010000664.1:0-2541 GCA_036703885.1 Candidatus Sericytochromatia bacterium | reverse complement strand
CCTGCGATCGCACTAGAGGGGATAATTTTTGCTAACCAATCACAACGTAGATTCAGCGCTCTTATTGCATCCCCAGCCCAGTTGTCCGACACAACATCGTAAAGCAAAGTACCACTAGCGTCAGATGGTTCGGTTGCAACTTCTCCAGTCAGCCGCAACCGTAGCCAATCTTTTGGCTGGAGTGCCCACCGCGCTTCGGTGTAGACAGTAGGCTCGTGTTCTCGTAGCCACAACAAAGTTGGACCCGCCATTCCAGCCGTAATCGGGTTGCCCAAGCGCTCGCTTATAGTGGCATCGAGCGAATGATAAGCGCTAAGTGTGGCACTAGAGCGAGTATCTGCCCAGAGGATAGCAGGACGCAGGGGCTGACCCGACTCCGAAGCTAGGACAACGCCGTGCATCTGTCCTGAAAGTGCGATCGCCTGTACTTGGTCAGCGTGATTTCCCACTGCCTTCCTAACAGCCTCGCCAACAGCTAACCTCCAATCCCCTGGCTCCGACTCAGCCCATCCGGGGTGGGGTGCATGAACAGGATAGGAGCTTGATGCTTCACCTATTGCTGTTCCGTCTGTTGCTAGGAGCAATGCCTTAGCAGAGCCTGTTCCTAAATCTATGCCAAGCAGCATTAGGCTAGTCCTCACATACTTAAAAGTTTTACTTTTCTCAATGCATTACTGTTTCGTTAGTTTGAGCACCATCCGCAGCATTTATCACAACTGTCTCAGTTAATGGTCTTGCTTTTGCACGTTGCGAGCGGTTTGCCCAAATTTGCCTTCTACAAGCTCAAATTTGACAGGTGTACCTGCCGTTAAGGTACGATAACCTTCGCCCGGAATCGCAGTGAAGTTAAAGAAAACATCCTCATCACCGTTCTCTTTAGTAATCATGCCGCTACCCGCCTTCAGGTCAAACCAACGTACAACTCCTTGTAGGACGGGTAAACCATTTGCACCTAAAGGTGGCGCACCATTTGCCCACTCTTGTTGGGGAATGCGAATTTGCTGCACTTCTGGAGTGTTGTATGTTTCGTAATGGTAGTCTGATCGCGTCTCCATGATGGTGCGTAAATCTTGCCGCAATTCTTCGCTCGTGGGTCGTCCAACAAAGAACCAGCCATTGTAAATTTTATAAATAGTTAGGTCAGGACGCAGCACAAATGTGTAGGGCTGGGCGCGGTAGGCATACTCACCCTCAGTTTCATCCAGAATGTTGATCTGCTTGATAAGTTCTCGGTTTTCATCGCACAAAAATTGCCATTGCGCGCCCAATCCGGCTCGAAAGGCAGCTTGTACAATCGGCGGATCGGTACAAACGGTTGTCAGTTTGCAATAGTTGACGGCAAGTTCACTCTGAAACTGCACAAGCTGTAGAAGCTGTTGGCGATCGCGTGGACAAAAGAAGCCCCGATAAAATACCAAAATCAGTGGATAGCCATCGGTAAATCCTAGATACTTATCCATTAAACTAGGCTGAATGAGATTGGAGAGTTTTATCAGCTCATTTTCATGATTGGGGCGTTCAAAGTCGGGAAAGCGATCGCCAACGTTCAAACAGGTAGTCATAGTCTGTTTCTGCCTTTGTCAATCAAAACTCTGCCAATCTCCGATCGCAGATTCATCCCAATACTCATTGGCTAGCTATCAAATTTAGCAACACCAAACGTTGCATTAAACTGGCGACACCAAACTACAGCAGATTTGTAGTCTTCTAAATTAACGTTTTCAGGAATAGGGTAACGTTGAGTCCCACTGGTTTTTTGTAGGGGACCCAAAATGACGTAATCTTTCTCTTGCAAAGGATAAGCGGGTGGTTGAGTAGAACCCAACACATCATCAGAACGATGCAAAATCACAAATAAATCTGGACCTCTGTCACTCGTTTTGAAAGCTTGGCTTAGCTCTAGATAGCGTTCTCCATTCTCAGTAACAATTTGAGCCATTCCCTCTGTCGGCGCTTCTCCAGCCACAAAAGTACCGGACTTTGCAGCCGTATTTGGTGTGGATGCAGTTGAGTCAGTTGGAGCAGCAACACTTGAACTAGGGGAAGGGCTTGCAACTTCGCTAGCAGGCTGATTAACGGCTACTTCCCTTGTACAACCAACCGACAAAATTAAAGTGCTAGCAAGAATAATCAGTTGATTGAATCTCATCGGTCAAAACCTCTTGAATGATGTGAGTTTGCAATTATGGGAATTCAATTACATATTGGGACACGAAGGCATATCGTCTCCAATGAGTAGCCTTGCCAAACTGGGTAACGCTTCACCATAAGTCGGGTGAATGTGAACCGACTGTTCTAGCAATTTCCAAGTGGCTTTAGCCTCATCCGACGCGAGCGGGACTTGTAAACCAATGCAGCAATCCTTCGAGATGCGCCAGCCGTTGTAACAAGTTCAAACCGGGAATAGTTAAGGGATTTGTTTTGATAAAGAAAGCTTGTAGCGTTCCTTGTGCCCAACGAGTCCGCTGAAGTGCTTGAACTGAGATGTTCTCAGCCGCTAACCCTGCACTCAGCTTTTCATTCAGGTAAAGGACACGATAA
>DATNQT010000663.1:0-2793 GCA_036703885.1 Candidatus Sericytochromatia bacterium | reverse complement strand
GGAATATCAGGAATGGTATCAAAAGCCCAGTGAAGAAATTGTGGGCAAAACAGTAGAAGACTTGATGGGAGCCGAGGGCGCTCGTAACCTGCGGGAACACCTGGAAACAGCCTTGATGGGTAAGGACGTTCATTACGAGTTCACCAAATTGTTTAATGATGGTGAGGAACGCACCATGATCATTGATTACATTCCACATTTCAATAGTACTGGCGAGTTTTTAGGCTTCTTTGTGTCGTGTCAGGACGTGACTGAGCAGAAGGTACTCAAGAAAGCGTTGGAATGTGCTACTTTCCAGATGGAATCTCTTACGAGCATTCTGCCAGGGAAATTTTCCTATTTAGATACACAGTTGCGCTATGAGTTTGTTAGCAAACAGTATGAAGAATGGTATGAAAAGCCGCGTGAAGAAATCCTAGGCAGAACAGTTGAAGAACTGATGGGTACTGAAGAATATCAGAAACTTCGCGGCTATATGGAGGAAGTATTGTCAGGTAAAGAAGTGCATTACGAGTTCACCCAACTGTTTAACGATGGTCAGGAGCGAACTATGAGTATTGACTACATTCCACACATCAGCAGCACAGGAGAAGTTCTAGGCTATCTTTCTTCCTGTCAAGATATTACAGATCCAGAGCTGAAGCGTTTGAGGGAAGCTTTGCGTGAAAGCGAACTACGGCTGCAACTGATAACTAAGGCGGTTCCAGAACCTGTATCCTAAGTTGAAGTTTACTGTGACACTGCCTTTGAGTCCACAAGAGATGTGAAACTGTTACTACTTATAAAGTTAACCAATTCTCCCTGGAACCGTTAATATGACTTTTATTCAGGATTAGGCGGTCTGGGGCAATGCACACTTTGAATCCTTCTTCCTCTGCACAAGGGTCGCAATTTCGGTATCTTCAGAGTCAGTTGCGCGATCGCTGGAATAGCGTTGACCTATTTGACCAAGATGACCACGATATTGTTGTAGTACCTTCCGTCAGTGTTGACCAGCGAGAACTCAAGAAGATTCAGGGCTTTCTCCATTACGAAGAGCGGCTTTTGTTTTCTTTGATTCGTCTACGCAACCCCCGCACTCGGTTGATTTACATCACGGCAGTGCCAATGTCGCCGATTATTATTGATTACTATTTACAGCTATTGCCGGGAATTCCCTTCTCTCATGCCCGCGATCGCTTATTACTGCTTTCCACCTATGATTCCTCCCTCAAACCCCTAACTCAAAAGATTTTAGAGCGTCCTCGCTTAGTAGAGCGGATTCGGCAAGCCTTACGTCCGCAGAAGTCTTACATGGTTTGTTATAACTCAACTTATTTAGAGCAAGAGTTATCCGTCCAACTAGATATTCCCTTACTTGCCCCAGACCCCGACCTACTATATTGGGGTACAAAAAGCGGAAGTCGGCAAATTTTTGCAGAAAGCGGCGTGCCTCATCCCGACGGTAGCAAGTGCGTTCAAAATGCCGACGATTTAGCTGAGGAAGCTGCCCAATTGTGGGAACGCCAACCTGACTTAAAGCGGATGGTGATTAAACTCAATGAAGGCTTTTCGGGAGAAGGCAATGCCATCCTTGACCTAAGACCGATATCAGAAGTGTCTCCAGGACAGGCTTCTCACGAGTCGCGAGTGGCGTCACTTCATGATCGCATGGAGCATTTGAGCTTTCAGTCGAGTGATGAGACTTGGGATAATTTTTCCAGTCGCCTTCCAGAGTTGGGGGCGCTTGTCGAGGCATTTATTGAAGGTGAGGAAAAGCGATCGCCTAGTGTCCAAGGCTACATCACTCCCAATGGTGATGTAGAAATTCTCTCAACCCACGATCAAATCTTAGGAGGGCCAGACGGTCAGATCTATTTAGGTTGTTACTTCCCTGCTGATGAAACTTACCGCCTGCGCTTGCAAGACATGGGTTTGCGAGTCGGTCGGGCTTTAGCCGAAAAAGGAGCAATGGAACGCTTCGGAGTTGATTTTGTCGCCGTTCATCAGCCAGATAACAATGTGAAGTGGGATTTACAGGCGATCGAAATTAACCTACGCAAAGGTGGCACAACCCATCCATTTATGACCCTCAAGTATTTAACCAATGGTCGCTATGACCTCTCGACAGGTCTTTTTTATAGCCAACAGGGTCAAGAGAAGTACTATATTGCCTCAGACAACTTGCAAAAAGACCGTTACCAAGGACTGATGCCTAACGACTTGATGGATATTATTGCTCACCATCGGCTGCATTTTGATAGCAGCACTCGAACTGGCAATGTGTTTCACCTGATGGGGGCACTCTCAGAATTTGGCAAAGTTGGATTAACTAGCATCGGGAACTCGCTTCAACAGGCAGAGGATTTATACAACCAGGTAAAGAATGTGCTGGATGAAGAAACTAACTTAAATTCAACTTCTATTTCCAAGTCTTCATATCCCAGCCCCCCAATTGCTTGGAATGGAGTTTAAGCTGGCAAGGTAGTAGGTGTTAGGTGTTAGGTGGTACGGCGATCGGCTAGGCTTGGAAGTTAGAATTTACCCTTGCCTCCTGATCTTTCTCTCGTCAACGCCCTAGATTTTTCCCTAAAATCTACCACCTACGACCTAACACCAAGACACAGAGGTACACCACTTCCCCTCTGCGTTGTGTAAAATCGAGTGGCACTCTGTCTCCTACTGATTGTGCATCAGTCCGTTTCCCAGGCAGTTCATTGTATTAATCCCGATTGCCCCCGTCCCTATCCTCAGCCTTGGGGAAACAAGTTTTGTAATGGCTGTGGAGCATTGCTGCTTTTAAATAATCGCTAC
>DATNQT010000662.1:0-6118 GCA_036703885.1 Candidatus Sericytochromatia bacterium | reverse complement strand
CTGGCACTCATAAAGTCTCTGCCCAAAGTTAACCAATGTGCCATTCTCTTTAAGAATTCGTTCCTCTGTTGGAGTGAATGCCGTTTCTGTAGTCTTACCTCCTGCTCTAGTGTTCCTTGTAAAGTCGCGTAACTCTTGCACCTTCAGCAGTTCTAATACCTGTTGTGCTTCTAAAATCCGCCCTTGCGATAGCAACAAGTCGGCTAGTTCCCGGTAAATATCAACAGTTCTTAATCTGTCAAAATCGGTAATAACTTGCATGAATGATTCTTGTAATTCGGTAGACAGTCCACGGTTATTACTACGAATTTTCTCAATACCATTTACAGCTTGCTTATAGTGGGTTATTGCAGACATCGGCATATTTAAATCGCGATAAATACGAGCTAAACCAGCTTGAGCCGTTGGACCAATTAGAGCGCTATCACTTGCCGCAACAGTTACTAATACTTCTTGGTATGCAGCAATTGCCTGCTCCTTCTGTCCAGTTTTCCTAAAAGTAGTGCCCAAAATATTCAATGTTGCTCTTTCAAGATCACGGTTATGCATTTCTTTGGCAACTGTTAAACTTTGCTTAGATAGCTCAACTGCTTTTTCATAATTCCTCAACTCCCCATAAGTAACACTCAAAAGTAGAAGTGCATAACCTTTGGCTAGTTGACTTTTGCTTTTATCTGCAATGAGTAGACTTTGTTGAGCAATTTCAATGCTTTTCTGAGTATCTCCTTGATAAAAATAAGCAATACCAAGCATAGTTAAAGAAAAGGCTTCTAGTTGAGTATTTTCTAGTTTCCGTGCTGTTGTAAGGATTTCCTGAGAAATTTCAACAACTTTTTGGTAACTTCCAAGACCTTCATAGATTGACCAAAGAGAAATCAATGAACGCATTATTACCTGAGGATTATGAATTTCTTGGGCGATTGCCAATCCCCGATTAGCAGCCTCAAGAGCTTTTTCATAGTCGTTGAGTGACATGTAGATACTGCTTAGATTACCCAAAGCCTGCGCTTCTATACGACGATCTTGGATTTCTCTTGCAATTATTAAGCTCTGTTGCAATAGCTCAATTGCTTTTTGATAGTCCTCTAACGAATCATAAGTGTTGCTTAGATTAACTAAAGCTATTGCTTCACCATCGCGACCTTTAATTTCTCGCGCAATGGCTAAATTCTGTTGTAAAAATTCAATTGATTTTTGATAATTGCCTATTGAATTATAAGCTCTACCTAAAGAACCCAGAGCCAACAACTCCCATGAGCGATTTTTAAGTTCCTGTGCAATTGTTAATACCTGTTGAGCAACTTCAATAGCCTTGTTGTGGTTTCCCATGAAGTTGTAAGCATCGCTTATTATAATTAGATTTCTTACTTCGAGATCACGATTTTTAATTTCTCGTGAAATAGCTAACCCCTGTTGAGCAAAATCAAGCGCTTTTTGAACTTCCCCGTGTATTTTGTAAGCATCACCTATAAATGCTAAAGCCCTTACTTCAACCAACTTATTTTTGATTTGCCGTGCCACTACTAAGCCTTGTTGAGCAAACTCAAGAGTTTTCTGGGTATCACCTAGAGAACTGTAAGCTCTGCTGAGGGTATCTAAAGCAATTGCTTCTGCCGATGAGTTTTTAGTTTCCCGTGCTAACGTTAAAGCTTTTTGAGCAAATTCAATAGCTTTTTGATTGTCATTTAAGGAAGCGTAAGCATCACCTATAAATGCTAAAGCCCTTACTTCCAAAAAGTTATTTTTGATTTGCCGTGCCACTGTTAAGGCTTGCTGACCAAACTCAATAGTTTTCTGAGCATCGCCTAGAGAACTGTAACTCCTGCTAAGTGTATCTAAAGCAAGTGCTTCTGCCCAAGAGTTTTTAGTTTCTCGTGCGCTTGCTAAAGCTTGCTGAGCAAACTCAAGGGCTTTTTGATTCTGAGTCAAGGAAGCGTAAGCATCGCCTAGACGTGCTAAAGCCCGCACCTCAAAAAAGTTATTTTTGATTTGCCGTGCCACTACTAAGGCTTGCTGGGCAAACTCAAGAGTTTTTTGAGCATTACTCAATGAACCATAAGCTCTGCTGAGGGTATCTAAAGCCAGTGCTTCTGCCGAGGAGTTTTTAGTTTCTCTTGCTTTCACTAAAGCTTGCTCGGCAAACTCAATAGCTTTCTGATTGTTATTTAGGGAAGCATAAGCATCACCCACATAGGCTAGAGCTAATGCCTCAGGCTGGTAGTCTTTGAGTTCCCGTGCGATCGCTAAAACTTGCTGATAGTATTCAACTACCTTGGCAGGGTTTCCCAACCCAACATAGGTAAAGCCTAGATTATTGAGAGCTATCTGCTCCAACTTGCGATTACGAATTTCTTTTGCGATCGCCAAAGCTTGTTGATAGTACTCAATCGCCTTAGCCGAGTTTCCTAACTCCTTATAGGCAAGTCCGAGATTATTCAAAGCCCTGCCCTCTAGTTCGCGATCGGGGATTTCCTTTGCGATCGCCAAAGCCTGCTGCTGAGACTCAATGGCTTTGGTGTAGTCTTTCAAGGCATAGTAAGCATTGCCTAGATTTTTCAGAGTCTGCCCTTGTCCCTGACGGTCTTGAATCTCTTGATAGATTGTCAATGCTTGTTGCCAAGTCTGTAAGGCAACCTGAATTTGACCAGCATTAAACTGTTTCATCCCTTGCTCGGCAAGGCGCTCTGCTTGAGCTTTTCGGTCTTGAGTCGCTGGTGTCTGTGATGACGCTATTGATGTTTCTGAGCTAGTTCCTGTCAGTGGTAAGGAAGAAGCTAGAGCCAGGAGTAGAGCGGCACTTACAAGGCTGAGAGGTTTCAAAGCTCGATGCATAGGGAGAATCCTCATGCTTGCACAAGTGAGTAACGGAATTTATAAACCATACCTCTCAGCCTAGAGAGGTTATGCAACAACATTTAGCAGCAGATAAGAAACCAATTGCTTCTTTGAGCAGATGAAAATTGCCCTATAGTAGGGATGAGAGAAGCCCGGAGCAGTGCTATTAGTTGAGGTGGTTTGGACAAACATACAAAACCCCGACTCAGATGAGAAGTCAGGGTCTTTATATGGATAATGGCATTACAAGCAGACTTCTGTACGTCTACTACCTCTGGCCGCTCTGGTGGGGAGTTTAGTCCCCCGTTGGTAGTAATAAGGTGAAGGAAGCGATAAAAACTTCACACCGCCTTTAGTCCACTATTTTTTTATTTGCACCGTCTGTACATCTGACATCGCTCTCCTTCGATGTACAGTTATGGGTCACTGCGGTATAACTCCCATACGATGCGGCTTTTATCTGTTTTTTCGAGTGGCTAATAGCCACTTTGACCCTATTAATATATAGGTCGAGAGGTTAATAACAGACTGTTAATCTACAGAGATAAACTCGCTCAATCAACAATCAAAATCATGACATGAAAAATTGATTTTTTTCTTTAAAAGATATAAAGAATTTCCCTGATTTTAAGGTAAAATCAAGGGTTTCTGTAACATTTCATAGTTATTCTTATCAAAAACCCTTTTTCTCCTCCAAATCAGAGATTTCCAGGGGGGAGCAATTTGAAAGTTTTTACAACCCGCCCACTGATACAGGAGCCTGACGCAGTTGATACTGTTCTTCGTTGAACCGTTTTTGTTCTAGCGTTAACAAGTTGTACTCAACGGGGGGACGCATATCCCACTGAACTAGTGAAAACATAAGTAGATTGGCTGCCATCACAACGCCAGTGGTGAGAAACTGCCAGCCACCTACATAGGGTAAACAGGCGATACCGAGAAGGTGAACGACGCTAGCTAGGATAAAGGCACGCGATCGCATTCCTATGCCTGTGCAGAAGTAACCAACGGCACTCAGTCCTAACCACATTGGACATAGACGCATCAAGATTTGTCCCCAACTAAGGAAGATACTCAGATCTGTCAGGACAACACCAGCCAACATGAGGAGCACCCAGCAATAAAGTACCCATCTGAGGCGCTCTACTTTTACCCAAAAGTGCGTCAGTGCCACCATGCCTACCGTGCCAACCAGAGTTAGTGCCGACCAATATCCCGCTTGAATAACCCAGCTCAAGGGCAAAAATTGAGCGCTAATAAAGATTGAGGCAGTAATTAAACCCCATAGAACGAAAACTTGGTCAATTCGGGTATAAAAGGTCGAAAATAAAGTACTATTTCCGATTTTTAGGTTAAGGCATAGCAACCCTTGACGATCTTGAAAATCTAGTGCTTCCTGCTTGCTTCGGAGAATTGGCTCGGTAGGATTGAAAAAAGTCATCGCGTATCTGTCTTCCAGGGGGAGTAAATCTGCTCGGAACTTAAGTTTTCACAAAGTATCTTTATTTATCTTTATAATAAGATGCAATTTAAAAACTGCGAATAACTTGGTGAGACTCTCAGAAGGTTCTGAGAGTGGAGATAGGTATGGATTAAAGATAAAGCGATCGCCTCTGTAAAACTTCAGCTATTTTGCTTAAGTTTTACAGAGTACCTACGCAATTTTGCTGAAAAGGACGAATATTATCGAAGTCAGCTAATCAAGGGAAAAAGTTGGCTTAAGAAAAAAGCCAGTGCGGCACTACCCAGAGGCACTGTCAGATTATCAATACCTAGTTTGGAGAAAGCTTCTAAAGCTGTGGCAACGAAAGCGATCGCCACAGGGAATAACCAAGTTTGCCAGACGTTGCCCTGGGCGCTCAAAAGAATCAAGCTGCTGACTGCATAGCTAGTTAAAGCCATTGCGCTCGAACCTTCCCAGCTTTTCTTCATCCCCCAGATTTCGTAGGGATGTTGACCAAATTGCTGACCGATTATACACGCGAGTCCATCCCCCCACGTCATCACTAAAATTCCCAGTGCTGCATACTGATATTGCTGTAGCGGCCAGAACCAAGCAACCAGGACGCCGATACTAATTGCATAGAAGAACGTGCCTAAGCTTTTGCGTCCTACGCTGTTGATACCAGGCAGGAAGGGAATGTAGTAAGACAATAGAGCAACAATACTGGCAATGATGGAAGCCGAGATACCTACCCACGCGGGTATATCTAACCACCAAGCCACCAAAATTACGTTACCCGTACCGATGTGAACGACCTTACGCGCCAGTTCCGCACTTGAGGAGACGCGGCGATGCAGTGTTTCTGCCAAGAGTATAATGACACCCAAGCCTAGTCCAATAAGACCAACATGGAGCCATAAATCCGGAGTTGATTCCAACCAAGATATAGAGTGAAGCAAGGACTTGATGCAGCGAAAAGTAAACCTCTTTATCACTCTATCTATAATTTTGTTCACAGATGAAGCGATTACTAATTTGGCTAATTCAGGGCTACCGAGCTTTGATTTCTCCTTTATTTCCACCCGTCTGTAGATTTCAACCGACTTGTTCCAGCTACGCTATCGAAGCTATAGAACGATTTGGGGTGTTGCGGGGTAGCTGGCTGGCAATTCAACGCATATTGCGCTGTCATCCCTTCCAGCCCGGTGGATATGACCCAGTGCCCCCAAAACACACTCATGCACCAGAAGAATGAGCAGTTCACGGAAGAGACGCGGGGACGCAAAGATGGGGAGACGCAGGTGTGCTATAAAAAACACCTATCGATTCGCCTTGGTTAGAACCTATGAAGCCTTATCAGAAGATTCCGATTCTAGAGTGTGGAGAACCACTCGTACCGATTCCCTTAGAAGAGTTTGCGGTGGAATCTCCTCACCCCTACCAAAAAGTAGGGGCAACTTACGGCGAGGCTTCACCTTATTTGCTTCGCCAGAGTGTGCTTATAGCTTTGGTTACCGCTCAAGCCAAGCTACAAGAGCAGCATCCGGGTTGGCGTCTCCAGATTTTTGATGCCTATCGACCCGTAGCTGTTCAACAATACATGGTTGACTATACTTTCGCGGAGGTGGTTCAGGCACGGGACTTAAACCCAGCAACCCTATCTGATGAGCAGAAGGAAGCGATTTGGAAAGAGGTTTATAAAATTTGGGCAGTACCCAGTGATAACCCTCTAACGCCACCGCCTCACAGTACTGGCGCAGCTGTGGATCTAACTCTAATGGATGCTACAGGTCAAATCATTGATATGGGTTCGGCAATTGATGAACTCTCACCCCGCTC
>DATNQT010000661.1:0-5319 GCA_036703885.1 Candidatus Sericytochromatia bacterium | reverse complement strand
ATATGCTTCAAACTCTACCCTTTGTGCAAGAAGTCATTATCAATAGCGCTCAAGGTAACTCCCTAAACTTAGTCGTGAAACCCCAAAGCGATGCTTTAATAACAGTTCAGCAATCCTTAAAGGACGCTGGTTTACCCACTTTCGGAATTGCACAAGCGCGTCCGAGTCTGGATGATGTCTATCTTGCCGCTACTGGTAAAACATTAATGGATGCCGAACTTGCTGCCGCAGGAAGCCGTGACCCCAAAGCAGAAAAAAAGCAAAATATGCGCTAACTTTTCCCCGTCAGACATTTAAATCCTAAAGGTTTCAGCAACAGTCCATTCAAATAGACTAAAAACCAAATCAGGTTTTCCACTCAGTCCTATGCAAGAGGACTTAAGCTATTAGCCAGGGACTTAAGTCTCTAGCGGAGGCAGGTAAATTCCGTCAAAACATAATCAAATCTCAATCCCTTGCCTAGAAATCTTTCAAACTATCTTAAGAAGTGATATGAGCACAACAGTTACTCCTTCTAAACCTGACATCAACTTACAACCAAAATTAGCCGAGCAAATTCCGGTTAGCGATACTTCTAGTTTCAGTGAATTTGTTCAAGAAACTTTGGCTCTAACCAAGCGTCTATTTATTCAGCTGCAACGGCGTCCTTCAACATTAATTGCTGGAATTATTCAGCCTTTGATGTGGCTAGTTCTATTCGGAGCATTATTTCAAAACGCTCCTCAAGGACTGTTTGGCACTACTTCGAGCTACGGACAATTCTTGGGTGCGGGTGTGATTGTCTTCACCGCCTTCGCTGGCGCACTGAATGCTGGTTTACCAGTTATGTTTGACCGAGAGTTTGGTTTCTTAAACCGCCTACTCGTTGCCCCGCTTGCTTCTCGATTCTCTATTGTTGCCGCGAGTGCGATTTATATTATTGCTCTGAGCTTAATTCAGGCGGTAGCAATTGTTGGGGCAAGTGCCTTTTTAGGATCAGGTTTACCAAATCTAGTAGGGTTGGGCATTATTGCCCTGATTGTATTCTTGCTGGTTTTGGGTGTTACGGCTTTGAGTTTAGGACTCGCTTTTGCTCTACCCGGTCACATTGAGCTAATTGCCGTAATTTTTGTGACAAACTTGCCTGTGCTATTTGCTAGCACTGCCCTTGCTCCTCTATCTTTCATGCCAGGATGGTTGCAAGTTGTAGCAAGTCTCAATCCCCTTAGCTATGCGATCGAACCCATCCGCTATCTTTATACTCACAGTGACTGGTCGCTGGGTAGTATTGTGATGCAAGCTCCTTGGGCGTCAGTTAGCTTTGGTGGGGCGCTTTTGGTACTGCTGGCTTTTGATGCTGTGGTATTACTGGCAATCCAGCCTTTACTGCGTCGTCGCTTCGCTTAAATCAAATCATTGAATTATCTGAGGAACTGCCATGAAGATAAATAACCCGTTAGTTTCTGCATTCGCCTCAACGCGCCTCGTTCCCGTGGCTTTAGGGGGAAGCGTTTGTGCTGTAGCGATCGCATTTTCCTCTGTCATACTGCCTCAACCCGCTTCCGCACAATCAGCGGGGAATCTTCAAACTCCCAGCAATGTGACAACTCAGCAAAATGAACAAGGTGGGTTCGGACAAAGTGGGGATTTGAACGTTTTTGACCTGCTTCACCGCGCCCAGATGGGTAATAGTCAGCTAACAGACCCAAGTCAGAGTATCAGTGATGCTGCCACTAAATTCCGGCTTGAACAACAACGCCAGCTTGGCATCCCTCAGCAGTCTGGTAGCGAACAGCTAGCAAAACCAGAAAGTCCGGTTATAAGTTCTCCAGTTGGTAAGTAATTAATTGTTGTCAAAACTATCTAAAAGTAGGGGCACGATAGATCGTGCCCCTACTTTTCTTAATAAGACTTACGCACTCAATACGAAATTGCGTCATTCTGAGCGATAGCGAAGAATCTCAAACCCTTGTCATAGCGTTACGGTGCGTAAGTCCTACTTAAGAAGCGCTCTTACTTGCCGATCGCTGCCAGAATATCCTGAGCATGGCTAGCCGTATTCACACTGGCATCAACATGGGTAATTTTTCCATTACTGTCAATGACGTAGGTGACGCGCTTGGCATATCCGCCACCTTCAACATCGTAAGCTTTGGTAATGGCTCCATCGGTATCGGCTAGCAACTGGAAGGGCAAACCATACTTCTCAGTAAACTTTTTGTGAGATGCCTCATCATCCATACTGACGCCTAACACAACCATTTCTTTGCCTTGATATTCGGCATAGGTGTCCCGGAAACTTTGAGCTTGTTTGGTGCAACCCGGAGTATCGTCTTTGGGATAAAAGTACAATACAACGGTTTTTCCAGCAAAGTCTGACAGGGAAACGGTATTGCCATTTGTGTCTTTAGCGGTAAAGGCAGGGGCATCCATACCAACTGTGAGAGCCATAAATTCTGTTTCCTGTATGTTTGAAATAAACTTTCAACCCTAGATATTACAGTGAATTAAATTTTTCTCAGAATGGACTAGAAGTGGTTGACATCTTTCTGATGGGATAAACTTGAAAGCGCTTAAGATAGAAAAAATGAGCAGCGCTCAGTATGGTGTAAGTTTACCAACCGTTGCGATGACCTTGATTCAATCCTTAAACGCTCAGTCAATTCAATATTCTGCTCCCACCGTTAAACGTGCAGAGCGGGCAATGCGTTGTTTACCGTTGCAATTACCTGTGTTTGCGGCGATGGGCAGCAAAAGCGTTCCCCTCCAAGCGATCGCAGGTAAAGAAGGTGTCCAACACCATTACACTCGACATCCAATGTCGGAGTTGACAGTAGAAAGTGGCTTAATGTGGCTGATTCAAGTCGGCGTCTTACGGCGAGAAGTCGATGGTCAGGGTATCACGGATAGCTTTCGCTTGACACCCTTAGGTCGTCTGCTGGTAGAAAAATGGGAAAACCAGGGAGGGACATTACCTCCCCCATCATTTCTAGATCGGCTTTATAATGCGTTGAGTCGTTGGTTAAGACTGCCTTTTTGATTAAACGCATCAAGGGTGGCTTCTACATTCTCGCTTTGCCCAGCCCTTAGCCTATAACCTCAACTATGAAAGCAATTATGGTCGTGGGGACAACATCCCACGCAGGTAAATCTCTAATTGCAACGGCTCTATGCCGCCTGCTCTCACGACGCGGTTGGCGCGTCACACCTTTTAAAGGGCAGAACATGGCGCTAAATGCCTACGTAACACCAAATGGTGGAGAAATTGGACACGCACAAGCCGTGCAAGCTTGGGCGGCAGGGGTAATGCCCTGTGTAGAAATGAACCCAATTTTACTTAAGCCCCAAGGGGATATGACTTCTCAAGTCGTTCTCATGGGCAAAGCGGTAGGAAATGTCAGTGCTTCTGATTACTACGAGCAGTATTTTGATAAAGGTTGGCAGGCAATTGAAGACTCACTGCGGCGTCTTAGCAACGATTTCGATCTAATTGTTTGTGAGGGTGCTGGTAGTCCGGCAGAGATTAACCTCAAGCACCGCGACTTGACAAATATGCGTGTGGCAAAGCATTTGAATGCGCCAACGTTGTTAGTCGTAGATATCGATCGCGGTGGGGCGTTTGCTCATGTAGTCGGGACTCTGGAACTGCTGGAGCCAGAAGAACGGGCATTGATTAAGGGTGTGATAATTAATAAGTTTAGAGGACAGCGATCGCTTTTAGAACCCGGCATCACCTGGCTAGAAGAACGCACGGGAATTCCCGTTGTCGGCGTCATTCCTTGGATGGAAGAGTTGTTTCCAGCTGAAGACTCCCTCGATCTACTTGATCGCATCTCCAGAAAAAAGCCAAGTAGCGAACTCAACATTGCAGTGATTCGACTGCCGCGAATTTCTAACTTTACTGATTTCGATCCACTAGAAGCAGAACCCAGCGTCACCGTAAAATACTTGATGCCATCGCAACCCTTGGGACATCCCGATGCCGTAATTTTGCCAGGAACGAAAACCACAATTGCAGACTTGCTCGTTTTGCAAAAGAGTGGCATGGCAGAAGAGATTCAAAATTATGCTGCCGCAGGCGGTACGGTTCTGGGGATTTGTGGGGGGTTCCAAATGCTGGGGAAAATTATAGCCGATCCGGAGGGCGTTGAGGGTCAAGAGGGTCGTTATCAGGGGTTAGACTTGTTACCGTTAAAAACGGTGATTACTGGCAACAAAGTGGCGCGTCAGCGGTCGGTGACCTCTAACTATCCTCAGGTTGGTTTACCAGTAGCAGGTTACGAAATTCATCAAGGGCGATCGCGATTGATCGAGTCGGAGGAGGGAGAACAACAGTCTTCTTCTTATAAACCGCTATTTGATGACTCTGGTTTGGGTCTTGTTGACGTGAGTCAATCGATTTGGGGGAGTTACCTTCACGGTCTTTTTGACAATGGGCCCTGGCGACGTGCTTGGTTAAATCACCTGCGACAGCAACGGGGCTTACCTTCTCTCCCTACTGGTGTTCCTAACTACCGCGAACAACGAGAAGCTGTTTTAAACTCGCTTGCCGATATTGTAGAAGCTCATTTAGATTTAAATCCGGTTTTACCGTCCCAGAAAGAATGAGTGTTAGCATCCGATTTTTGCCAGACGATGTCACCATTGATGCTGAAGTGGGAGAACCGATGCTTCAAGTCGCACAACGTGCTGGAGTTTTCATTCCCACAGGTTGCCTGATGGGGTCTTGCCATGCCTGTGAGGTAGAAATTGAGGAGGGACCAGCAATTTGTGCTTGCATCTCCGCTGTACCCGCAGGTCGTGAGGAGTTGACGATTAATCTGTACTCTGACCCTAACTGGTAGGTTTTTGTGCGATGCACTACGTGCCGCTTCGCTAACGCAAATTTTACTTTGCATAAGTCAGCGTCCAGTTTCGAGGTTGCCTGAGTTGGGTTAGTAATCCCTTAATACTCAACCAAATCGCCGTCCTCGTCCGAATGTAATGTCTCGTCAGATAATATCCAGGAGCGGTTTCTATTCCTTCAAAATGTTGAAGTAGACCCCCAGAGCCTGCATACTCACAATAATTACCTACCTTGCTCACTGTTAGTATGACTGGCTGACCAGGGGGACAATCCTCAATTGAAAGTTGAAAAATTCCGTACACTTGATGCTGACCCAGCAATGGTTCAACAACAACTTTGATGGCATGGACGGTGGTAGTACGGTTACTAGGCAGATATCCGACTCCAGAACACTGCTCGTCAAGTGGTGGTTTTAATAGATGAACGCACAACACAAGTCCTACTGTGGTTACTAAAATCAAGATGAAGATGAGTTTGCGCTTCCACAAGTTACA
>DATNQT010000660.1:0-15111 GCA_036703885.1 Candidatus Sericytochromatia bacterium | reverse complement strand
TCATCCTGCTAGCGTCAATCCAGCTAACGCTCAGTGGAATCATCTCGATCAAACGATTCACCTAGACCCAGAGACCACCCTACAGCAATCCGGTGGGGTACGCCAAGTTAAATTTGACGACAAAGGAAATGTCGCAAAGCCACCATTCGGACGAGTAACGTTATTTAGCGATCGCGGCGGTAAAACCAAGCGCTGCGTATTTGTTTCAACCCTCATCGGCACACTACGCACGGCAAAAGAACACCCTAAACCTCGCGATGGAAAATATTGTTATTAATAACTCAAGGTGTTAGGTGTTAGGTGGTAGGTGTTAGGTAGTAGTTTAATCCTCTTATCCCTAAAACCCAAAACCTAACACCTCAAACATAATTATCGAGATTCCAATGCCGCCTTAGTCTTCTCGCGGTCTAGCTTGAGAATTAACACTCCCAAAGGTGGCAGACACAAATCGAGCGAGTAGGGATGATTGTGGCACGACCATTCATCCGTCCACTTACCCCCTAAATTCCCCATATTGCTACCGCCATACTCGCGAGCATCGCTGTTGAACAGTTCCGTGTAGAATCCTAATTCCGGAACTCCTACCCGATAGTGACTGTGAGGCTGAGGCGTGAAATTGCAGATCGTAACGACAAATTCGTCAGAATCCTTAGAGCGACGAATGAAGGAAACTACACTATGGCGATTGTCACTACAATCAATCCACTTAAACCCCTCTTCCGCAAAATCCTGAGTATAAAGAGAAGGTTCGGTGCGATACAGTTTGTTGAGGTCACTGACAAAGCGCTTTAACTTTTGATGCGGCTCATATTGCAACAAATGCCACTCTAAATCGCCCCAGGCATTCCACTCACTCCACTGACCAAACTCCATACTCATGAAGAGAGTCTTCTTACCAGGGTGAGAGAACATATACGCATATAAGCAACGGATATTGGCAAACTTCTGCCACTCATCTCCCGGCATCTTACCCAGCATATTGCTCTTGCCGTGGACAATCTCATCGTGAGAAAGCGCCAGCATATAGTTTTCGCTGTGGTTGTACCACATACTGAAGGTGATGTTGTTTTGATGGAACTGGCGGAACCACGGGTCCATGTTGAAGTAATCCAACATATCGTGCATCCAGCCCATGTTCCACTTCAAATTAAAGCCCAAACCTCCAACATAGGTAGGCCAGGACACCATCGGCCAATCTGTGGACTCTTCTGCGATCGAGAGGACACCAGGATAGTAGCTAAAGATGACGTGATTTGTCTGGCGCAGGAAATCAGCCGCCTCAATATTTTCTCGACCCCCATACTGGTTCGTCACCCATTCCCCAGGCTTGCGGCAATAGTCAAGGTAGAGCATCGAAGCCACCGCATCCACCCGTATTCCATCAATGTGGTACTTGTCGAACCAGAACAAAGCGTTGGAAAATAGGAAGTTGCGAACTTCGTTGCGGTTGTAGTTGAACACTAACGTGCCCCACTCTTTATGTTCTCCCTTACGAGGGTCTGCGTGTTCGTAAAGGTGAGTACCATCAAAGAACGCCAAACCATGACCATCTTTGGGGAAGTGTCCGGGAACCCAGTCCACAATCACACCGATATCATTTTGGTGGCACTGGTCAATGAAATACATCAAGTCTTCCGGCGTCCCAAAGCGGGAGGTGCAGGCATAGTAACCCGTGACTTGATATCCCCAAGAGCCATCAAATGGATGCTCTGCAATAGGCAACAGCTCGATGTGGGTAAATCCCAGCTCTTTGACATAGGGAATAAGCCGATGAGCTAGTTCCCGATAGGTGAGAAAACGCGCTCCCGGTCTAAGTTCAGAAACTACTACGACTGGCTCAGTTTCACCATTGGGTAACTGAGCGGGTTCGCTTGAGGAGGCATTAAGCCAGGAACCTAAATGAACTTCATAGACAGAAATTGGCTGGGTTAAGGCATCAGTGTGGCGGCGACGCTCCATCCAGTCTGCATCATTCCAGGTATAAGTCTCCAGATCAGTGACGATGGATGCTGTCTTAGGTCGGACTTCTTGCTGAAAACCATAAGGGTCAGATTTTTCGTAAATGTGACCATCATTGTTTTTAATTTCGTATTTGTAGCGATCGCCAATACCCACTTCAGGAATAAACAGCTCCCAAATACCAGTAACACCTTTACGCATCTGGTGTTTGCGCCCATCCCAGTAATTAAAATCTCCCAAAATCGAAACATTACGAGCGTTAGGAGCCCATACGGCAAAGTAAACTCCTTTTACACCATCGATTTCGGTTAGGTGGGCACCTAGTTTTTCGTATACACGGTGATGATTCCCCTCGGCAAATAGATGCAAGTCAAAATCTGTCAACATAGGTGAACGGAAGCCATAAGGGTCATGGATTACCCGCTCGTGTTCTCCTTCTTTAACCCGTAGCTGGTAATTTGCCAGTTCGGGTGTCTCAATTTTTACTTCAAAAAAGTGAGGATGATGTACGGATGGCATTGGGTGTTCTATCCGCTCTTCTGGGCACACCACCCACGCGGCATCTGCATTTGGTAAATAAGCTCGGACTACCCAGTAGGTCTTACCATCCTGTTCAAATCGATGGGGACCAAGGATTTCAAACGGGTCGTGATGTTGATTCCAAACAATCCGGTCAATTTGGTCAGGGGCTATCATTGGGGACATCAAGCTATATACCTTTTATAAACAGAGCAGGCACAATAATCTTAATATTTATATATATATTTCTGCTTTTCTACACATATCTTCTTAGAATATCACTCTTAAGAGGGTGGTAAGCCTTACTAGAGATGCATCTCTTCCTAATGCAGCTTTTCGTAAACGGTCAGAAATCATAGAGTAGTTTTACAGTATACTGTTTGTGCTGCTATTTTTGTCTTTAACCTAACAGCACGAGCGCTCAGAAAGGAATAACGGTTCGCAGCAGCTGACGTAGGCGTAAGAGAAAAATCAATTCTCCGAACTTTGGGTTAACTGTAGGCGGGAAAGGGCTTTGAGCGATCTGCGCCCTCAGTTGGGCGTATTCCGCAGCCGTCAAAGGCTTACCATCAATTGGCGATCGCGCCTCAGTAATAATTTCTGTCCTCAAAACCTCTTCCGGTACATCCTCTGGCGGTGGCAAACTCAAGGCGGGTTCAGCGCCAACCCACGTAACGACCAGCAAAATCAACAGAAATTTAGTTTGTCTCACTGTCTAACTTTTCCTTTCTCTGTATGAGAACCCATACGCTAAAGCGCACAACGAAAGAATCAACATCTCTCCTTTACTCAGCACTACTTTCCTAGACTGACCGCTTAATCAATGGAAAATGCGACATCAGACAAAACGCCTTGATGCCGCAAAGCTAGAAGGAGCGATCCTCGTTGCCTTTTTGATACAGCGTATGCGCGATCGCGTCGAGCGAACCTCTAACTAGGTAGCTGTTGGAGAGGGAGATCCTGGCGATGAACCACCGCCACCAGTTCCACCCTCAGAATTGCAGGCTCCCAAAGTCGCCGCCAAAGTCAGTACTAGAACCAACCCCACTAATTTCTTGTTCATACACTCCTCTGTTTTTACGGACTGCGTTGAAAGAGATTGTTCCGTCAGCCCATCACAATTCTACAGTTTTAGCATGAACAATTATTTTTTACGCTATTTCTTTAGGTAGAGCGAATTTCTCAAAGTTTATGCGTCTAAGAAAGTCTTTGAGAGCCAACGAAGAGCGATCGCACCTCCATTCTCAAAAGTTTTTGGTTATCGTCAATACAACTTTTTGGAAATGAACCGAGTAATATCAACCAAAAAATGTATTTAAAAATAGGATGAATTTAAGCTTAGGCTTGTGCTGTCTATATCAAACTTAGAGGAAGCCAGGGTGCGGAGTATCCTTAAAGCGAGGCATTGTGTTACCTACCGTCAATCGTGTTTTTCAATGGCTCCAGGCATGGGGTGAATATCCCCAACGGCAAGCCGCACTGATCCGAAAAATTGTTGACCGCATCCGCGATTCCTTAGAATTGCAAGTGGTACTTAAAACAGCAGTAGATGAAGTCGCCGCACTGCTAGTGCTAGATTGCTGTAATTTTTTATGGTACTTCAAGGATACTCAACGAGTTCAAGTCGTCTGCGAACAAAGCACTGACTTTCAGAAAACTTCTCATCTGGGATACCATCCGTTAGAGAACTTTGGCGCTGTTGCCCCGGCACTCGCTGCTGGCAAACTGACGATTAACAGGGGTACGCTAAGGTCTAAACCAAGAGGGCTGGGTCGGATTTTTCAACAACTTTTCTGGATGATTTCTGGGAGAGAACAACAGGTAAAACCTTTGCAGAGCAGAAAGCCTCAGCTGCCTAGTTATCTCAAACAGAAGCGACCTTTAACAGGAAATCAGAAAATATTTGGGTATGAGGCTAGCTTGCTCATTCCTGTCACGAGTGATGAAGGTGGAATAGGTTTCATTGCCTGTTTTTCAGAGCAACCCCGTCGCTGGTCGGCTGCTGAAATAGAGTTTCTTAAGTCCATCGCCGAACCCCTAGAGATTGCAATCCGTCAAGCGAAACTCTACGAGCAAACCCAGAAACAAGCGCTCCGCGAACGGTTGGTCAATCACATTATCAATCGAACTCGCCAGAGTTTCGATATGGAAACAATATTAACCGAAGTGTCGCAAGAGCTTTTAGAGGCAATGCAGGCAGATCGTTGCCTCGTTCATCTCGTTGAAGATGGGAACAACCCGGAAATAGTCGAACGACACCCGGAAGGTGCGATCGCCTCTAGCAGTGGAGAAACGTTCCGGCGCAAACATCTTTATGAAGCTTGTCGTCCGCCTTTTTCCCCTTCAATTGCTTGCTTTGACACCAATGGTCCCATTACCCAATGGGTAATTCAGCATCAACAACTAGTCGTCATTCCAGACATTGCCCAAGATGAACGAATTCGTGAAATTGATGCCGAGTATCAAAAAGCTCAAATCAAATCATCTCTTGTAGTTCCTGTTCAAGCGCACGGCACACTCCACGCCCTGCTTTATCTCAACCAGTGTTCCCACATTCGATACTGGTCAAAAAACGACTGTCAACTTGCTCAAGCTGTAGCCGATCAGCTAGCAATTTCCCTACAACAGGCTTACTTATATGCCCGTACTCAGCAGCAAGCTGCCCAAAGCGAGCGGCAAGCTCAGAAAATGGCTCAAATGCTTGAGGAACTACAGCTAACGCAAGCCCAGCTGATTCAAACTGAAAAAATGTCCAGTTTAGGTCGGATGGTTGCTGGCGTTGCTCACGAAATCAATAACCCCATTAACTTTATTTACGGGAATATTCCCTACATTAAAAATTACGTCAATGACCTACTACGCCTCGTGCAAGCCTACAAAAGCAAGTATCCCTACCCCGATAGCGAGCTTCAAGAACTGGTTGAAGAAACAGAAATAGATTTTTTACTGAGAGATTTACCCAAGATTCTTCAGTCGATGCAGACAGGTGCTGAACGAATTCATGAGATTGTTGGGCTATTGCAGAAGTTCTCTCGACAAAATCAAGCCTCCGTTAAAGCGATCGACTTAAACGCAGCATTAGAAAGTACGCTGTTGATTTTACACAACCAGATCGCCGGAACGATTCAACTAGAGCGAGACTACAAAAACTTACCCCCCGTCGAGTGTTATGCCAAGCCAATTAATCACGTCTTGCTGAATATCCTAACCAATGCGATCGAAGCTCTCAACCGCTGGCCTAATCCGAACAAAAAAATTACGCTGCACACAAAATGGATAGCCAGCAATGAAATTGGCAATCCGGGTCGAGTGCAAGTTGCAATCCGAGATAATGGTCCAGGAATTGAGCAGGAAAATCAGTCTAGAATCTTTGAGCCTTTCTTTACAACCAAAGATGTGGGTCAAGGTAGAGGTTTGGGTCTGACGGTGAGTTACCAAACCATCGTCAACCAACATCACGGTCAATTAAATGTCATCTCTAAACCAGGTCAAGGAGCCGAGTTTATCCTCGAAATCCCCCTCAGGCATTCCAAAGCGTTAGCATCTGACTTGTCTTGCCCTACATCAATGGCGATGGAGGCTCACCAGAAGAATGCGGCATTGCAAGAACATTCCTCAGGATTTGGCACTACTGAAACTAACTCTCTCCGACCAAATATAGAACCGATCGCAGCCGTAACCAACAGCGGATGTTAGGATGGGTTCGATTATTGAGTTTTGAGCTAATAGCTGGTAGCTATTAGTTATGTGCTAACTAAAGAACCGCCAAACGCTTATGAATGCTGCCCCCCGCTCAGTTCTGCCCCAACGACGTAGGTCTACAAGACCAGCTGCTAACTCAAGGGTAATGCGATCAAGGGCAGCAAGCTCATCAAACGTAACGAGTATGCCGTCCAGAGCTAGTGGACAAATGGGAGAAAAGCTCAAGTCCAGCGATCGCAACTCCTTCCCTCCCGCCAGCTCTAACGCTGTACGCTTTGGGCGCTCCGCCGCGCGCCATCCCCATATCAATGCTAAAACTTCGGCGCAAACGCTATCGCTATCGCAACGACCAACACCAATTTGGCTCTCACCGTTACTGTTCCTACAGCGTGGCTCTGACATCATTACGTTCGTACTGGTTGCCGCTACTCTGACTCTTTACGCTTGGACAGTTTATACCCAGCAGCAATGGACGCAAGAGTACGGGAAGCTAGAAAATCTGCAACGAGACGAGCGACACCTAACAACGACGAATGCTGTAATCAAAGACCAACTTGCGCAACAAGCTGAAAAGCCAGCTACGGGTCTAGTTACACCAACCCCAGCCAACACAATCTTTCTACCACCAGCTCCCCAGCGTCCATCCTCTAGTACTCCAACCAAGACTGCTGCGTCAGAACCAACGGGAACAGCACCCCTAGGATATTAAATAACTAGGCTTTGCTTAAACGCTTTGACTTTGACTATCCGAAAGGGAACTATGCCCACCAACTTAGGAGTTATGGGTGATGAATCATGCATTATGAAGTAAGAGATTCCCCTAATTCAAAGCCCAAGAGAGAGCAGGGAGAACAGACGGCACAACACTCACAACTTTCTCAAATGTTCCGCTTCAGATTGCTGCTGGTTTGGGCAGTAATGATCGCGGGGGGAATCGGGCTATTGGTAAATTTGTATCGACTGCAAGTAGCACAAGCACCGATACTGGAGGAACAAGCACGGCATCAGCAGATGGTCTATATGCGTCCATTTGTGCCTCGCCGTCCGATTGTTGACCGAAACGCTAATGTTTTAGCCGTCGATCGCCCTGTCTATACGCTGTACGCTCATCCGAAGCTGTTTAAGAAATCCAAGCAAGAGATGGCGGCATTGCTAGCGCCGATGCTGGGGAAAAAGTCAACAGAGTTGGAGAAGTTGTTCGATAAATACAAGAGTGGTATTCGGTTGAGCGCACCCCTAACTGAACAAATTGCTGACCGAATTGCTCGCCTCGACGACGATGGTTTAGAGCTGATTCAACAGTATTCCCGTCTTTATCCCCAGCAAGATTTGGCAGCCGATGTCGTAGGCTATGTTGATGTCGATCATCGCGGTCAGGCAGGACTGGAATACTCTCAGGAAACTTTACTAGAACGTGCGGTTCGCACGATCCGACTCAACCGTGCCGGGAATGGAGCGTTGATGCCCGATCGCGTTCCAGAGGGTTTTTTGCACTTCGATGACCTACGCTTGCAACTAACTATCGACAGTCGCCTGCAACGGGTAGCCCGCTTTGCTTTGAAGCAAAGAATCAAGGAGTTTGGTGCAGAACGAGGCACTGTCATTGTTATGGATGCGCGGGATGGTTCGCTGTTATCCTTGGTGACCGAGCCAACCTACAACCCCAATGAGTACTACAACTTCAATGTTGGTCTTTTTAAGAACTGGGCGCTGACAGACTTGTACGAACCTGGTTCGACGTTTAAGCCCCTGAATGTTGCGATCGCTTTAGAAACAGGTGCGATTCAACCCAACAGCCAGTTCAACGATACAGGTCAGATTCAAATCGGTAAGTGGTCGATTTCCAACCACGACTTTGAATCCAGAGGTAACGTCGGTCTCCTCACGGTAAGCCAGATTTTGGAATATTCCAGTAATATTGGCATGGTGCGGATCGTACAACAGATGAAGCCCGATGTTTACTACAACTGGCTAGAAAAGTTGGGGTTGGGGCAGAAGGTTGAGATTGACTTGCCCTTCGAGGCAGCAGGGCAAATCAAGAGTCGGAAGCAATTTACCTCAGCCATCGTTGAACCAGCTACTGCATCCTTCGGTCAGGGCTTTTCTTTAACACCCCTCCAACTAGCTCAGATGCACGCCGTTCTGGCAAATGGAGGCAAGCTAGTAACGCCCCATGTTGTTCAGGGACTATTTAATACAAAAGGGCAGGTGTATTGGCAGCCACGTTTCTCAGCACCACGACCCATCTTCTCGCCGACAACTACCCAAGCAGTACTCGGTATGATGGAACGTGTCGTTACTGAGGGCAGTGGCAAAAATGCCCAAATTCCCGGGTATCGGATTGCTGGTAAAACGGGTACGGCTCAGAAAGCCAGTCCCACAGGCGGTTATTACAGCAATGCTAAAGTAACCAGCTTTGTGGGCATTTTTCCAGTGGAAGCTCCCCGCTACGTGGTAGTAGCCGTGGTAGATGACCCAAAAGGGGATGTTTTTGGTTCGACTGTAGCAGCACCGATCGTTAAGACGGTGATTGAATCGTTGATTGGGATCGAGCGAATTCCACCTAGCCAATCACCAATAGCAATGCCATCACCATAGAGTAGAGTGGATTATTTTAATACATCCCAGATTCCCGCCCTTAACTGGCACACTCGGTTTTTTGAGTATTGGAAACTGGTAATTATTGACATATAGCCGTAGTCACATAGGTTAGGGAGGGTGTTAATCGCTCTCGCGCTTGGAAGCAACTGGATTTATACTCAGCACTCAGTTCACAGTGAGCTTGTCGAACTGCACTCAGCACTTTGCTATACCTAGAACCTAAAACCTCAACTCTTTCCCGACTGCTAAAAAAAATGCTCTCTCGCCTACTACCTCAAGAGAGCATCTTAATAGGAATGAAATTATGTCTACATCCTTACGGTACACAGTAAATATGACGAGGTTGTGACGATCAGATGGCAAGGCAGCGATAGCGTCGTTAGAATAAGCAACCAGCTAACAAGCGGTTGAATGTCTTACACTCAAAGGACTTTTGACTTCCAAGGGAGCGGTACTAGTCCCAGTGCAGTGCAGCAGACAAAAAAATGCTCTCTCGCCTTATAAGGGAAGCAAGAGAGCTCCGTCATTCATTCACCTTCAAATATAAGAGTACTGAGTGGATGTGACGCGAGAGTGACAAGCAGATAAAAATGCTGCGACATTTTTCTTACTTTTAGGGGGCAGAGGTGGTGTGAGGCGTACTAACTCCAGCCTCCACATTGAGGTCTGCCTGGATTTGTCGTGAAGAAAAGACTGCCATTAAACCAAAAACTAGAATAGCTACTGTAAAGACAGCTACATTGATCTGTGATTCCTTCGTCAACATGGCTTTTTTTCCTGCTTTTCAACTCTATATAGTTGTCAGACCCTAGTGCCAGCATTATGCTAGCTTTAAAAAAATTCACAATAAGGGCGATCGCTCAAACTGTTCAGCGACAAAAGTCAGAGAATCCGACAAATGTTGACGCCAGTAACGCTGATTAAGCTTTCTATTGCTGTAGCTCAGGTAATCAAGGTGTCAGTTATCTAGATCGGCAAACTGGAGTTTAACAGATGATTGGTCTAGCTGTGATTGTAAGTTAGCGGAATAATGTGAAGAACTTGTGAATCTAGTTTGCTTAATAATTAACAAAAAGTAAAAACATTCTCCTTAATTAAAAAATAGCGACCCAGCTTAGTGGGTCGCTATTTTTTAAAGCTTTAGTAGTGTCTGATCGGAAAAAGAGATTTAATCAATTTCGATAGATGTTGGTGCAGAACCGCTGCCCACAGTAGATGTAGCAGTCAAGGGCTTGCGATAGTCGGCATAAAGGCGATCGCGCCAGTCGAAAAATGTTTCGTATGCGGCATGATCGGCTAAACCTGGAATTCCTTTCCCTCTGAGGGTTGCAGGTAAATCCAGGTAAGGTCCAGCCGGAAACTTGAGTAACATACTTAAGCCAGCTACGGCAAAGTCAGCTAAACAAGGGTAGTCTGTGACGAGATATGGGCGATCCAGTAGGATTAGACTGAGGGCTTCCAAGTCTTGCTTGAGGGAGTCTTTAGCCTCTTTGATCGCATCTGGAGTCAAACCGACACCAGCACCTAGAAAATCAAACAGTTCTGAGGGAACAGAACCAACTACTGTTTTGAGAAAATCAGGTGTTGTATTAGGTAAAAGCGAAGTGCGCAAGCTTTGGTTTTGGCTCAATGCCCCAAACAGTACCTTACGACTCTTCAGACCAATTGATTCATCTGCCCACTCTTCCATCATCAAGCACAGCCCTCGTTCTTTAGGGTCGGAGGGAATGAGGGGTTTGTCGGGATACTGCCGATCCAAGTACATGGCGATCGCTGTAGAATCACTGATTACAGTACTCCCGTCTTTAAGCACTGGCACTCGCCTCTGACCAGACAGTCGGAATAAATCTAGCTGTCCTACTCCCGGTGTTACTTCAATTTTGCGATAAGCTAATCCTTTGTAATCTAGGATTAGCCGTATTTTTTCTGAATACTGGGACAGTTCAAATTGGTACAACTCCAGCATTTTGTATCTCCTCTTTTAGTTCCGGTCAATCATTCTCAGATTTTTAAGTGTAATTTATAGGTCTTTTCAGGAAAATCTGGAACCGTTGCTGTAAATTGATACACCTTATACTAATGGGAAAATCCCCCATATCAGAGATGGGGGATGAATGCTAGACACTAAATGAAACACAGTTTTCAAATAATTTAAACAGCTCTTCTGGTTAGTAAGCCCCAGATGAACATAATGACGATCGCTCCAAGGACAGCGAAGAGAATGCTAGGTAGACTTAAAGCTCCTGCCGTTGCTCCCGCACTTGTCCCCAACAGCTGAAGACCAAGCCAGCCTCCAACCAAGGCACCTAAAATACCTAGACCAATCGTTGCAAAGATACCGCCGCCTTGGTGACCTGGGTAGATAGCTTTCGCAATTGCACCCGCAATCAAACCTAAAACAATCCAAGCAATGATATTCATCTGAATTTCTCCGTCGTTACTTAATGTTTTTTCTCGTTTGTCGGTTATAAACTTGCTGTTCTGGAGAGATTTACGCAGCGCGTCTGGTTACTAAGCCCCAGATGAAGATACAAATCATGGCACCGATAATAGCAAACAAGATACTGGGGATACTTAAAGCTCCAGCCGTAGCTCCTGCACTAGTTCCCAGCAGTAGATTGCCCAGATAACCACCAAGTAAAGCACCCAAAATGCCTAAACCAATCGTTGCAAAGATACCGCCACCTTGATGACCTGGATAGATGGCTTTGGCGATCGCACCTGCAATTAGACCTAAAACAATCCAAGCGATAATATCCATCTGTTTGTTTTCCTCTTTTCTTTGATTTAATGTTTTTCTTTTCTTCTATGCTTAGAATATCAACCTCAACGAAAAGATCACCTCTATCAGAGGGCATAATCGAAAGGTAGAGAACCATTGAACTGTTTTTTTAAGTTTTCTGACTAAAGACGAAGAGGATTAAATACTATTTTGGTTTATAAGTATCTGCTTAATCTTTGGGTGATAAACAAGCTTTGATCAGGATAAATATTGATTCCATTGCTAGCCAATCCCTGATGAATAAAGCGTTTCAGCCCATTCATCATACTATGTATCCTTGACAACAAAACGTCGAGGCACCAGGCGAGTCATCAGTCCAGAGCGCTCAGTATCAGCCCTGTCTACTTTCGTTTGGGCACTTTTATAATGACAAGCACATTCCTCTTGCAAATGAACGGTGGAAAATGGATCTGAGCCTGTGCATGATTGTCAAAAATGAGCAAGCCTCCTTGCCATAAGCTTTGACTAGTGTCAAGGATATTGTGGATGAGATGGTGGTGCTGGACACGAGTTCTACTGAGCAAACGGTTGAGATTGCTAGAAAGTTTGGCGCTAAGGTTTATCACTTTGAGTGGTGCAATGATTTTTCTGCGGCTCGATATGAAGCGCTGAAATACCTACAGGGAAAGTGGGTTTTGGTTCTAGATGCGGATGAGGTACTGACGGCGGAAATTGTATCTCAGGACTTACGCAAATCTACCTTTGAACCACCATCTGTAGTGGCGCAAAGCCTTGCGCCACTACCATATTTCGCGTCTATGCGTAAGTCCTGATCTGAGAGATCAAGCAGGCGATAAAAAGCGATTCCCTGCGGGACAGCTGCGCTTCACGCCATCTGGCAATCAACCTCATCCGGCATGAAGTGGGAGCGGATCAAAGTCCCTATTGCCTCGTTTCGCGTTTATTTCGCAATCATCCTGAGATTCGCTTTTCTCGCCCGTATCATGTCAATGGTGGATGACAGCGTAGAGCCGTTGTTGCAGCGGGAACCCCAGTGGCAAGTGATTTCTCTACCTACCGTAGCGATACTGCACTACGGCTACCAACCAGAAGCGATCGCAGCATTGAAGCCGTGGTTTTGCTCAAAATTGGTAAAGTACCGGAGAGTTTGTCAGCTTTCGGAAAAGCGATCGCTCTCCACGAAGCTCACAATAACCTAGCTGAAGCCCAGCGCCTCCGCCAGGGACTGCAAGAGATGGGCTTTCAGGTTTGACCCAAAATGGGCTAGGGAGGAAGGGGAAGAAACCAGCTCCTCGCACGAGTTTCGGTAGCCCCGATTATAGATGTCGGGCTTCCTTATCTTCTCAGGTTGTCAAATCTGTTAAATCTATCCAACCTGTCATTCTTATTAAACATATTTTCCAGCTCAATTAAATCTGTACGCAGCTCTGTCCAGTCTCGTTGAGCATCCCTCAAACGGCTTTGACCATCCCTGTCAGACCTGCGGGGGAAACGCTGCATCAGCGTGTCCATCCTGCGTGCCTTGGTGAGCAAGGTTTGGACATCATCGCGGATTACTTGACGACTTCTGAAGCGATCGCGTATGAGAGTTGCGTTGTCTCTGATATCTCTAGCAAGCTGGTTGATGTTGTCTTCCCGATTAGTGTTATCCAGAGGACTCTGGTCAAGCGCGGCGTCGAGACTGCGGCTAAATGTACTAGATTCTCGCTGTATGCGGCTTAAAAGCTCATCGAAATTTTGGCGAAGCTGTCCCGGTTGCAAGCGGTCATTAGGACGCGGACGTAGTTGTGCTTGGGCACTCATGCAATTGCCCGCAAAGGCGAGCAACAGTGTTGTCAAAATTACTCGTTTTATCATTTTCATCGTCTCTGTGTCTCTTTCGCTAGGAGGTGACTTCTTGATTTTTCAAGACCTGACTCCTCCTAACACGGCTTATATATATTTGAGGTCTGGCTCAAGTATTTGAGGTGTGACTCAATCTTCTATATAAATGTTCCCCATACTCAAAAATTATGGCGCTAGAGTTCAGAATCTCTATAGGGCGACGCCTGCGTCGCCCCTACCGCCATCTTCCTTGTATTCATTACTCAGTACTCAGGACGCTGGACGCAGCTAGCTAGTCCTCATCAAAATCAGCGTCCGCATCATCATCGTCAAGGGTGGTGTCATCAACTCCCATCAACTCAGAGATTTCCTCTTCATCGTCAAGGAAAGGATCATCTTGAACATCGCGGGCGATAAGGCGATCATTAGCTTCTAACCAATCTAAAAGCGAAGTCTCTTGCTTCACAGGAATGACTTCAGCCAATTGTTCACGAGGTTCTTCACGCAAAGATTTGTTGTGCATAGGAAAATTTTGCTGGTGATTTAATGAGAATTAGAGATACGTATTTTAGAATAATCCATCCAGAAGTAGTGCAGGATTAGTGAATACCCGACTCTTTCAAGGCAAAAAACTGTCAAGATTAATCCTTCCTACGCTAACATCTGGGGCAAATTTATGAATGACCGAAGAAATAGGATACAAGGTTGCAGCGCGGGCATTGGGTAAAGTTGGGTTGTTAGGGTGGTCTTTATTGGTGGCAGATCGAGAGAGGTAAGCATTGGATGGTGAGCAAAGAGGAACTATTAGAAGCGATCGCTGGCAAGAATCGCGGCTTGTTGGCAAGCGAAGCCGATAAAGCAGCAATACTCGCAGTGGTTGCCCGTCTGGAAGATCGCAACCCGACGCCCCAACCAATTGAGGCAACTGACCTCTTGGAGGGAAACTGGCGTCTGCTTTACACAACCAGTAACGGTCTGTTGAATCTAGGTCGGTTTCCCGTAGTGCAACTCGGTCAAATCTACCAATGCGTTCGCACGGCAGAGGCAAAAATTTATAATATTGCTGAAATCTCTGGGTTGCCCTATCTTGAGGGTTTAGTCAGTGTTTCTGCTCGATTTGAGCCAGTGAACGAACGTCGGGTTAATGTCAAGTTTGAGCGGTCTATCAGTGGTCTGCAACGTTTACTCGGCTATCAGTCTCCGAGTAATTTCATCGAGCAAATTGAAGCAGGTAAAAAGTTCCCAGCGATTGACTTTAACATTGAGAGCCGCGACCAACAAGGCTGGCTAGATATCACCTATCTCGATCGCGATTTGCGAATTGGGCGCGGTAATGAAGGGAGTGTATTCGTACTCACCAAACGATAACCTGCAATCCATTTAAAATCCAAAATGCTATCACCCCTGACTCCCTTATCCCAAGGGCAGTTGAACCTACTTGAAACTTGTCCTCGTAAGTTCCAACACGTTTACTTTGACCAACTGGGAACACCTGTTTCTCCAGAACAACAAGAACGCCTCGCTTGGGGAAGTCGCTTTCACCTCTTGATGCAACAACGGGAACTGGGATTGCCAGTAGAATCGCTGGTTGAGGAAGATGCTCAACTCCAACATTGGGTTACTGCTTTGGTGGATGCAGCTTCAGATGTTTTGACACCTGACCCTCAAACCTTTCGCGATTCGGAACATTGCCGCACCCTAAATTTCCAAGGTTATTTGCTAACTGTCATCTACGACTTATTAATTGAAGACGAGAACAACGC
>DATNQT010000659.1:0-5073 GCA_036703885.1 Candidatus Sericytochromatia bacterium | reverse complement strand
ATAACCTTTAGGGCTGACAGCTTCCACCACTACACTCTTAAGTTGAGCCATATGTTCGGTTGTTTCAATATCCCCAATTCCCAAGTGGTCAGCCGAGATATTCAAGACAACGCCAACGTCACAACTTTCAAACGCCAGACCTGAACGCAGGATGCCGCCTCGCGCTGTTTCCAGCACTGCCACTTCAACAGTAGGGTCTTTCAGAATGACCTGAGCACTCTGGGGACCCGTTGTGTCGCCTTTTTCCACCACATGATCATCAACGTAAATACCATCCGTGGTGGTATAGCCGACAACCTGCCCGGTTTGTCGGTAGATATGGGCAATCAAGCGAGTCGTTGTCGTTTTTCCGTTAGTGCCCGTAATTGAAACGATAGGAATACGACCTGATTTCCCGTTGGGAAATAGCATATCCATGACTGGGGCTGCAACATTTCGAGGCAGACCAACGCTTGGACAAACGTGCATCCGGAAGCCTGGAGCCGCATTCACTTCTACAATGACTCCATCTACTTCCCGCAGAGGCTGGGTAATATCGGGTGTCACAACGTCAATTCCAGCAATATCCAGACCAATGATTTTTGCAACTCGTTGCGCTAGCCAGATATTTTCTGGGTGGATGTCGTCGGTTCGATCCACAGCTATGCCACCTGTACTTAGGTTAGCCGTTGCCCGTAGGTAACAAATTTCTCCGGGATTGAGTACCGTTTCTAGAGTGTATCCTTGTCGTTGCAACAAATCCATACTGGTGCGGTCTACGACAATTTTTGTCAGCACGTTGTCGTGTCCCTCACCGCGATTTGGGTCGAGGTTCGTCCGGTCAATCAGTTCCTGTACCGTGGATTTGCCATCCCCCATCACATTAGCGGGAACACGCTCTGCTACTGCCACAACTTTGCCATTGATCACTAAAACCCGGTGGTCGCGACCCCGATAGAAGTGTTCAACAATTACGGCTCGCGAGACATCTTTAGCAATGTCGTAGGCTTGTTCCGCTTCGTTCCAGCTATTGATGTCAATCGTAATGCCTCGTCCGTGATTGCCATCCAAGGGCTTGATCACAATTGGATAGCCACCAATGTCTTCGATCGCACCTTCCAATTCATCCAGAAAGTGAACTACTGTACCCCGTGGCACCGGAACACCTGCATCCCGCAGGATTTGTTTAGTACCCTCTTTATCGCAGGCAAGCTCAACGCCCAAAATCCCGGAGTAGTCACTTAAAGTTGCCTGAACGCGCTTCTGGTGCACGCCGTAGCCTAGCTGAATCATCGCTCTGGCACCGAGAGGCATCCAGGGAATATCTCGCGCTTCTGCTTCTTTTACAAGTGTTTCTGTACTCGGACCCAAGGCGGCATCGCGAGCCAGATCTTGCAGGTCTTTCAAATCCTGTTCTAAATCGTTTCGGGAGTAACTGCCCGTTTCAATAATGCTTTGGCACAGCCGCACTGCTGCCCTTGCGGCATATCGCCCCGCTTGCTCATCCAGGTACTCGATGACCACCTGGTAAACTCCGGGTGTTGCCGTCTCTCTGGTACGACCAAATCCTACGTACATTCCTGCTAGCTGTTGCAGTTCCAAAGCAACGTGTTCGATGATGTGCCCCATCATCGTGCCTTTGTTCACACGACTGAGAAAGCCTCCCCGAACACCAGGGGAACAGAAGTGTTCTTCCAGACTGGGAAGTGTGGCAACTAGTCCCTCGTAAAAACCTGGAATCTCGTTAGAGGGCTTTTCTGCCAGTTCCTCTAAATCGAGACGCATTACGACTAATTTATGGCGTCGAATGCTCCAGTAGTTGGGACCGCGTAACGTCTGGATTTTTAAAATTCTCATAGCAACTATTGAGGGTGGTGATTCACTAGGATAGGAAGCTTAAAGAAGCAATTACAGATAATACGTCTTTACTTCTGCTTGGTGTGAGCTGAGTGGCGTTTCGAGAGATTTGCCTAAACTCGTTAGAGCGAGCAAGAGGAGTGTTGTACCCCTTTCATCGAGACCAAAGCTAGGTTTTCTAGGGTGGCTCTGAAAGAGCCATGCTAAGAATTTAAATTTAATTGTGGGAAAAAGCAGGGAGTGCCTCCATAAGAACTAGGATAGGGAAAATTTTCGTTTTACTGACTAAAAACATCAGTTAAAAGCTGACAAGTTTCTGATTGGGTAGATTGCACTTCCAATTTTGGGTTGGACGAATGAAATATCAGGAGTTGAGCGGGGAGTAGCGGCTTCCTAGCAAGTGACCCTGCTTAAACCTTAAATCATCATTTACCCATGAGGTTTGAAGTGCCTACCTAGTTTCCAGCTTTAAAAAGCCCTTAAACTGTTCCCTGTGAACATTTTTCTCCAAAGTTTAGTGGTGGAGTTTGGGACGAGGTGAAAGTCGAACAAGACACCATTGATGGTGTCTGTACGATATCTAGCTGAACTGATGATTGGAGTAGGACGAAAGCCAATTCAACTCAGTAATTGCCTTGTGTAAAAGGGTTGATTCCCTATCTGGCTATGGAGAGCAGAAAACTCAGCCGTCTTGGAGAATCAGCGATCGCTTGTGTAAATGATAACGATCGCCATAACTGAGAATATGTACCCGGAGATTGTGAAGGCTGATCGGGTCAGTTGCACCAACATCCGTATGATTCGTATAAGACATTTCTCCAGGATCGACGATCGTCACCGTTCCTTTGCCCATCACCTGCAACAACCCATCTCGTTCAAACAAGGCACAGGTATCTTCATCAATACCGATCCCCAAACGTTCGGGATGGGCGGCAACGGCGCTCATCAGACGTGCCATGCGGTTACGATTGTGAAAATGTTGATCTACAATCACCTCTGGGATCATCCCCAATCCTGTTGCCATATCCACTAAAGAGCGATTGGGCGACTCTCCACTGCCGCCGCCTGCAATCATATGATGACCCATGACTGCTGCACCAGCACTCGTTCCTGCCAAGGTAAGCTCACCCTGTTGCACTCTCTGCCGTACTTTTTCCATTAATGGCGTGTCTGCCAAGAGTCCACACAACCGTAGTTGATCGCCGCCTGTCATGAATACACCAGTACATTCTTCAATGTATTCTTGGAGCTTGGGATCTTCGGTTTGTACGCGATCGCGAATATCTAGCACCTGGATTTCCTTGGCTCCCATTTCTTCAAAAATACCCCGATAGCGATCGCCAATCACCGCAGGTTCTCGCGACGCCGATGGAATAATCGCAAGGCGAGCGTCAATCGAACCCGAACGCCCAAAAAACGTGTGCAGGATTTCTCGTCCATGAACTTTGTCTTCAGCGCCGCCGATAACCAAAATCGCCGTTTTAGTAGATTGAGGCATCGTAGTTCCGTGGTCTTGAGATTCTAACTGCAGCATAATGTCAATTTTGGGCATAAGGTGAGTCAAATGCTTGGGTTTTGCCTGTATAGGGAACGGTCACTTTAGATAGATCGATTTTGACTCTGGATCAACTACATCAGTGTACCGGGGCTGACAAAGATACTAGGACATCCTAAAACTGTTCAGCTTGCCAGCGTCAAAAACCGATAACTGCCGCTTGAAGAGTGTGAGCAACTTAGGTCTTTGACTTACTTGCTGACTAAGAAACACTAGCTCGCTTCGGCAATCTTTTCGGTCTCAAGTATTCTTATTTATGTATAATGCCAGAATCTGTAAACGATTTGTTATAATATCTTTATCATTCCCTGACTTTACCCCTTAAAAATTGTTCCGCTTGCAGAGCCGCCGTTCAACTGCTGATCAAGAAGGTTACGCAGATGAGCACATAAGGCTGCTCGGCTTCGAGGCACTCTCCTTCACTGAAAAAAGTTCCTCTTGGCAAGGCGAGGCAGCAAAATTAAATTTTTACTTCATATTCTATAGTTTTGTCGATAGCCCCATTAATCCTCTGTGCGATTTGACATTGTTACACTGTTTCCCGATTTCTTTACTTCTCCCTTGAATTCTGGGCTACTGAGTAAAGCACTAGCGAAACAAATTGCCGAAGTGCATTTAATTAATCCCCGCGACTTCGCTACCGATAAACACCGGAGAGTTGATGATGAACCCTATGGCGGCGGTGTAGGGATGTTGATGAAGCCAGAGCCGATTTTTGCGGCGGTGGAGTCACTACCGATTTTACCTCGACGGGATGTGATCCTGATGACGCCTCAGGGAAAACCGATGAACCAACAGCTACTAAAAGACTTAGCGACAGGTTACGACCAGCTAGTAGTAATTTGCGGACACTACGAGGGGGTTGATGATCGAGTACTAAACTTAGTGACTCGTGAGGTATCTCTAGGCGATTTTGTCTTGACTTGTGGAGAAATCCCAGCGCTGGCGCTGATTAATGGGGTAGTGCGGTTGCGGCCTGGAACCGTGGGGAAAGTAGAGTCACTTAAAGCCGAGAGTTTTGAAGCTGGGTTACTCGATTATCCCCAGTACACGCGACCCGCAGAGTTTCGCGGGTGGAAGGTTCCGGAGGTACTGTTGTCTGGAAATCATGCCCAAATCGATCGCTGGCGTCAAGAGCAGCAAATTGAGAGAACACGCGATCGCCGCCCTGATTTATACTCCAACTGGGTGAAGTCTTCAGAAGAGCAACTTGAATAGGATAGTAACGATCGCGTTTTGCTCCTCAGTTTAATTCCCTTAATTCGACAGGCTAAATGCTGGCAAGCTAACGTGAAGTCACTCAGCAGCACAGCGAGGTTTCTTTGAAAATGCTAGGAAAAATAAACTTCAAATTTCTCTTCGCGACAGCTTTGTCTTTCGCCTTAATTAATGGGGTTGAATTACAGATACCTAATAGCGAGTTGGGAACATGGGTCAATATTGGTGATGAAGCCTTTGCCAAAAGTAGCGGTGGACGCGGCGGCGGCGGTTCTTTTAGGGGAGGTTCCAGATCTGGAGGGAGTCGGTCTTCTGGTTCCGGTTCTAACAGCGATGGTGGTGGAAATCCAGGTTATCGCTCTGGTGGTAATACTGTAATTATCGCTCCAGGTGGCGGCGGCTATTACGGCACAGGGGGTGGATTTCTACCAATGCTGCTGATACTGGGGTTGTTTGGGATACCC
>DATNQT010000658.1:0-11056 GCA_036703885.1 Candidatus Sericytochromatia bacterium | reverse complement strand
TTTCGATCGCTTGTGTAAGGGTTTCTACTTGCGCGTATAGTTGTTGTACGTTGGTAGCAGAACCCGCAGGAGCATTATAAAGAGCTTTTTCTACCTGGGCTTTTTCGGCTTCTAGTTGGGCAATCTTGCTTTCTAGCTGTTCAAATTCCTTCTTCTCCCAATTTGAAAGCCTACGCTTACCATTACTTGAACCTTGTCTCTCTAGCTTCTCAGCTTTAGGCGAGTCTGCTTTTTTAGTTTGAGTAGCACTTTGTTGAGCCGCTTGTGCTTCTTCTGCCTCCTTATAGTCTAGATAAACTGAGTAGTTGCCAGGATACTGACGCAGGTTACCGCCCGGTTCAAGGGCAAAGATTTTGTTTACAGTGCGATCAAGAAAATAGCGATCGTGAGAAACAGCAATGACACAACCGTTGAACTCTTCTAAATATTCTTCCAATACAGAAAGTGTCTGTACATCCAGATCGTTCGTTGGTTCATCGAGAATAAGTACATTAGGAGCACTCATCAGCACTCGCAACAGAAATAAACGACGCTTTTCTCCTCCAGAAAGCTTACTGATGGGCGAATATTGTTGGTTGCCAGGAAACAGGAAGCGCTCTAACATTTGCGAGGCAGTAATCACCGTCCCATCTGCTGTTTTAACGAGTTCCGCGACTTCTTTGAGGTAGTCAATCACGCGCTGATTTTCGTTGAGTGCCTCCAGCAGTTGGTCAGAATGCTGGTCAAAATAACCGATGTGAATTGTCGAGCCAATTTCAGCGCGACCCGAATCCGGTTGAATGCGCCCGGTGATAATATCCATTAAGGTAGATTTGCCTGCACCGTTACCGCCAATGATGCCGACACGCTCATCAGGGCTGAATTCGTAGGTGAAGTTTTTGATTAAAGTGCGATCGCCATACGCTTTAGAGATATTCTCTAACTCAATAACTTTCTTCCCAATCCGACGACCCGCTGTAGAAATATCCACCTTACCCTGAGCTTGTTTAAACTCAGTTCCCTGCATATCGTGGATACGGTCAATCCGAGCTTTTTGCTTCGTACTACGCGCTTTTGGTCCTCGTTTGAGCCATTCCAACTCGCGGCGTAATACTCCTTGATGTTTGCGCTGACTGCTAATAGCTGACTCTTCTGCTAAGGCTTTTTTCTCTAGATAGTAAGAATAGTTGCCAGAGTAGGTGTAAAGGTCGCCTCGGTCGATTTCGATGATACGGTTAGTAACGCGATCAAGAAAATAGCGATCGTGAGTAATCAGCAAAATTGCGCCCTGGTAGCGGTTTAGATAATCCTGCAACCATTCAACCGATATCGCATCTAAATGGTTTGTCGGCTCATCTATCAGCAACACATCCGGTTCTGAAAGCAAAGCCGCTGCTAGAGCAATGCGCTTGCGGTAGCCGCCGGACAAACTAGCAATCCGAGCGTCGAAATCTTCAATTCCTAACTTGGTCAGGATAATCTTCGCATTCGTCTCCAATTCCCAAGCACCCGTCGCTTCCATCCGATGCGTCACGCGAGACAAACGAGCTAGGAGTTGGCTATCTTCTGAATGGTGAGCTAATTTGTGTGACAGTTCCTCATATTCACGAATCAGGCTCATCTGTTCGCCACTGTCAGCAAACACCTGTTCCAGTACTGTATGATTTTCATCCAAGTCTGGCTGCTGGGGTAAGTAGACAACTCTAGCTCCAGGGTTAACTAAGAGTTGACCCCCATCAATTGGCTCTAGTCCGGCAATCATCTTCAACAGTGTTGATTTGCCAGAACCGTTGGTACCGATTAAGCCGACTTTATCGGTGGCATCTAAACTAAAGCTGGCATCTTTCAGAATCTCTTTGATGCCAAAGTCTTTTTTGACGGATTGCAGCGTGAAAATACTCATCCAAGTTATTAGCGGTACAGAAGCCTTAATAAAGCAGGTTAGCACTCAGCAGCGAAGGGTGTTGCTAATTAAGTTGACCGAAGCTTACGCTTTCAAGGCCGAGGGCAGATGGCACAAGGGAATAAGAGAAACTTCTGTCAGAGTCAGCTCGATGGTTTTCCAAGGATAAGCTCTAAGGCACGACGAATGTATACTTCCCACGATTCAGAGGTAGGGGGAAAAATTTGTGCATACAGCATAATTCCACTCATTGCATCGAAGACTAAAGCCGGATCTAAATCTGCCTGAATTTCATGTCTTGCCTTTGCTCGTTCAATTACAACAGCAAAGGCTTGCCGTCGAGGTTGTAGATATTTTGTCCAGTAGATCTGAGCAAACTGTGAGTTGCTGGATGCAGAACTAAGAATCATGGCAACTGTTTGTCGCCCTAAAGGAGTAAGCGTGATTTGCGCGGCATTCTCAATCAGTGCATCAATATCGCCCCAAAGATTGCCCGTATCAGGGATAACAACTTCTTCTCGAAGACTTTCAATTGCGTCTGCAACAAGCTCTTCTTTAGATTCGTAGCGTCGATAGATGGTGGTTTTACCAACTCCAGCACGAGATGCGATCGCATCAATACTCATACGCTCAAATCCTACTTCTGCCAGCAGTTCCAAGGTTGCTTGTAGCATCGCTTGATGAGATTGGGCACTGCGAGGTCTTCCCAGGGATTTTTTCGTGGTATCACTCATGAGCGCTAATATAGTTACGAAACAGTATCGTATCTTAATCAAGACTTGCGATGAGTCAGCATCCTTGCCCTCGCTACACAGACAAAAACAGCACTCAAACCCTTCGGGAAGGGCTGGAGGAGTACTATGCTGAGAATCCAAATGTTACCGATCCCAGAGAACTGCCGCCAGAATTTGCAAAAATATTGCTAGCCCATGATGTCTCCCACATTATCTATGGCTGTGATACAGCTATGTATGATGAAATCAAATTGTTACCCCTAACCTGGTGGACAAGCGATTATAAGTTTCGCGACCACCTACGCACAATTCGAGATCCAACAATCAGTCCTGCAATCCGTGTCATGTACGACGACTTGCTAAAGGAGCATGGGGTTCTATGGCTGTATGGTTCAATTTTCCAAGTTTTGCCACAATTATTGCCAGAACTGATTGTGATGTGGTTCAAGACTCGCAAGCGTCAGCGTTATGTTCCATTTCTAAATTTTGAACCTTTACTTGACCGCTCACTCTTGGAGCTTCGCCAAGAGTTTGACCTTTTACCTTTCATTAAATGAGTTGAATGGCACTGAAGCAATTTTCAGGTTTGTGTCCCACATGGTAGGGGCGCAAGGCCTTGCGCCCCTACTCTAGTTCTGTATTTCACCGAGTTGAAAACTGCTATAAGAAAATTTATCTAACCAATCAATCCTTGCGCAGGGGATTTGGGGGAGGCGCTCCGTCCCCCAATGGGGGGTTTGGGGGGCTTCCCCCCAAGCTGGGTTTTTATACAAACGACTACTTTTCGCTTAAGTCATACCATTTCACTTTTAATCCACTACACATAGACCCCCCTAACCCCCCGAATTCAAGGGGGGAACAAGAAAAGTATCTGTAGCAAGCATTTAGTGAATTGGTATCAGTGCCAGTCGCTTTAAGACAAATAACTATTAACCCAACCCTAAATCCGTTACCGCACCAACACTACTAGAGGAAACTAGCTTGGCATATTTCGCTAGCACACCAGTCGTATAACGAGGTTTAAGAGGTTGCCAGTTGGCACGGCGTGAAGCTAGTTCTTCATCTGATACGTGGAGGTGTAACGATCGCGCAGGAGCATCAATGGTAATTGTGTCACCTTCTTGGACTAATGCGATCGCACCGCCAACTGCTGCCTCTGGTGCAACGTGACCAACTACCATCCCGTAAGTACCACCCGAAAACCGTCCATCAGTAATCAAACCCACCGCATCTCCTAAACCCGCACCGATAATGGCGGACGTGGGAGCCAGCATTTCCCGCATTCCTGGACCCCCCTTCGGACCCTCATAGCGAATCACAATCACGTCGCCCGCCTTAATCTGACCTGCTAGAATCGCATCCAGGCAAGCTTCCTCTGATTCAAACACTCGTGCCGGACCCGTCATTTGAGGCTTTTTCACGCCAGTGATTTTAGCAACTGCGCCTTCCGTGGCAAGATTGCCTCTTAAAATAGCCAAGTGTCCTTGAGCATACATCGGGTTATCCCAAGGGCGAATCACATCTTGGTCTGTTGGAGGTTCTTCTGGAACATCTGCCAAAACTTCAGCGATGGTTTGACCCGTAATGGTTAAAGCGTCGCCGTGCAGCAGGTCATGCACTAAGAGCATTTTCATCACTTGCGGAATGCCACCAGCGCGGTGCAAATCCGTAGCGACATATCTACCACTCGGTTTTAGGTCGCACAGCACGGGCACTTTAGCGCGAATTGTTTCAAAGTCATCGAGGGATAACTCGACACCAGCCGCATGAGCGATCGCTAAAAAATGTAACACTGAATTCGTAGAGCCACCCACTGCCATAATTACAGCGATCGCATTTTCAAAGGCTTCGCGGGTGATAATCTGTCGGGGTAATAACCGATTCCGAATCGCTTCTACCAATACAAAAGCCGATTTCTCAGCACTATCGGCTTTTTCAGCATCTTCTGCTGCCATTGTCGAAGAATAGGGTAAGCTCATCCCCATTGCCTCAAACGCCGAAGACATGGTGTTGGCTGTGTACATCCCACCACAGGAACCCGCACCGGGACAAGCCTTGCGTTCCACATCCATCAATTCAGGTTCACCAATTTTGCCAGCGCTGTATTGCCCGACAGCTTCAAAGGAACTGACAACTGTTAAATCCTTGCCGTTGTGATGTCCGGGTTTGATCGTGCCACCGTAGACGAAAATTGCGGGGATATTCATTCGTGCGATCGCAATCATCGCCCCTGGCATATTCTTATCACAGCCGCCGATTGCTAGGACACCATCCATACTTTGTCCATTGCAAGCCGTCTCGATGGAATCGGCAATTACTTCTCGCGATACTAGGGAATACTTCATCCCTTCCGTACCCATCGAGATGCCATCGCTAATCGTAATCGTGCCGAACATTTGAGGCATAGCCTCGGCAGTTTTAATTCCCGCCTCTGCCCGTTTTGCAAGCACATCCAACCCCATATTGCAAGGGGTAATCGTGCTGTATCCATTAGCAATGCCTACAATTGGCTTCGTGAAATCGTGATCGCCGAAACCAACGGCGCGTAACATGGCTCGATTAGGCGAGCGTTGGACGCCCTGGGTAACGACTTGGCTTCTAAAATTGTCAGACATTTGATGTGTTCTTCCCTTAGCTAGTGATAGCTATTTTTTGATTGTCTCAGAATGCGCGATCGTTTGGCTGGCTGTCGGGGGCAGAAGCGATGCCAGTGTGGCAAAATTCTATCGGTCTTCCTTTTTTATTTAGGGGGGTATTATATTTGTTTACCCTAATCTAGGGCAATCTAATGAAGCCAGCGAGGGATGAATTCATTAGGCTGTTCCGTTCGCAAAAGAACCACACGCGAGGCAAATAATCATGCAGGTTGGTGAACTGCTGAAGCGCTATGCAGCAGGGGAACGGGATTTTCGAGAGGCTAATCTCCAGGGGGCATCTCTAGTTGGAGTTGACCTGAGCCAGGTTAACTTACTCAGAGCCAACCTGAGCAAGGTGAATCTCAAAGGAGCCTCCCTAAGTCAGGTTAACCTGCGTGAGGCGAATCTCACGGAAGCCATCTTGCACGGAACCGACCTACATGAGGCAAACTTAATTGGAAGCAACTTGGTCAAGGCAAATCTCATCGAAGCAAATTTAAGTGATGCCAGCCTGCGAGCCGCGAATCTGAGCGAAGCTAATCTAACTGGGGCAAACTTAACGGAAACAATTCTCAGTGAGGCAATGCTTCGGCAAACCAACTTGAGTCGAGCCAAACTGATTGATGCCATCCTGAGCCGAACAAATCTATCCAACGCTATTTTAGTGGGAGCCATGCTCGAAGGAGCCAACTTGACAAATGCAGTTGTGATTGGCGCAAACCTAAAAGGAGCAAATCTTGCCAAAGCCCTCTTGCATGGGGCAAACTTCACTGGGGCGGACTTGAGTCAAGTAGATCTAAGTCGGGCAAAAGCGAGTGGAACTAATATGGCAGATGCCATCCTCATTGGGGCAAACCTAAGAGGAGCCAGCCTGAGTTGGACGACGCTACGAGGAGCCAATCTGACCAAGGCAAACTTATATAGAGCTAAACTTTGTTGGTCTAATTTAACAGGAGCAACTTTAGTTGAAGCCGTATTGCTGGATGCCAATCTCAATCAGGTTAACCTACGCAACGCCGACCTAAGTGGGGCAATCATGCCGAATGGAATCCACCACGAATAGAAACGAATTTCTTTGCCTTCTTGAAACGGCGAGCAATAAATATTATGGCTTGAGAGGTGCAATCGTGGAGGTGTGAGGTAGTAGTTAGATTCTTTTATCCCTCAGGACTTACGCAAATCTACCTTTGAACCACCATCTGTAGGGGCGCAAGGCTTTGCGCCCCGACCATATTTCGCCTCTATGCGTAAGTCCTGTCCCTAAACCTAAAACCTATCATATGCCCCAACGGGGCATATTCAAAGCGTTCAGAACCTTTCAACATACCGCTTCAACTCTCGTGCCATGCGTTGAATCCCTTGCTGTTCGTCTTGCCGAATAAACGGTAGAAATACGCGGGTTAGAACTCCCGAATAAGAATTTTTGTGGACGTATTTCGTCCGACCCACACCAATCTCTTGTAGCTCAAAGACATATTCATTACGCAAGCCTGGAATTGAAGAAACCCAACTCAGGCAGATATCCGGCTTAACTCGTGTGACTAAAGGCTCAAACTCGGTTTCCTCTTCATTGGGAAGCCGTCGTAGCGATAGAAAAACTTCTTGTCCTTGTCGAAAAGCTTGGGTTGAGTCACAGTCAAACAAAAACGTGTTCCAGTACTGCCACTGGTCTTTTCGGAATAAAGCCTGCCAAACCCGTTGCTTTGGGGCATTGATATCAATTTCAGTGTAGAGACTTGCCATAAATCTGACACATCACCTCCTATAGGTATCGCTGAGTACAATTGCCGAACGGCTAGGGGTTATTTTAGATGAGGATTTTGGATTCAATCTAAAATCTAAAATTTAAAATCTAAATCGATAAAGAATGGTAAACCTAACCCCCAATCCTAGCTTTAGTTTAACGATTCGCCTAGCTATTCCTAACCGCGCCGGAATGTTAGCCAGCGTCACGCAAGCGATCGCAGAAGTCGGCGGTAATATGGGAGAGATTTCGCTGATTGAGCGGACTCGGAAGATTGTCACTCGTGACATTACGGTTGATGCCTCCAGCACGGAACACGCCGAAAAAATCGTGCAAGCCGTTAAGGCAATTACAGATATCAAGATTATCGATGTCTACGATCGCACGTTTAACCTGCATCGCGGTGGCAAAATCCATATGCAGAGCAAACAACCCCTGCATACTCAGGGAGATTTGGCAATGGCATATACTCCTGGTGTGGCTCGGATTTGTAATGCGATCGCCCAAGACCCAGAGCAGGTTCACTCCCTTACCATCAAAAGCAATACCGTTGCCATCGTTACTGATGGTAGTGCCGTACTGGGGTTAGGAAACTTAGGTGCAGAAGCTGCACTACCTGTGATGGAAGGCAAAGCCATGCTCTTCAAAGAATTTGCTGGTATTGATGCCTTCCCAATTTGCCTTGCCAGTCAGGATACAGAGACGATTATCGCAACCGTCAAAAATATCGCTCCCGTTTTCGGCGGTGTCAATCTCGAAGATATCAGCGCCCCCCGTTGCTTTGAAATCGAAGCGCGACTGCGTAACGAGATGGATATACCAGTCTTTCACGATGACCAACATGGGACGGCAATTGTCAGCCTTGCCGCGTTGTTTAATGCCCTGAAGCTGGTGAATAAATCCTTAGAAGATGTCCGTATTGTAATTAATGGAGCGGGAGCAGCGGGAGTTGCGATCGCACGTTTACTACGCAAAGCGGGTGCTAAGACCATTTTGATGTGTGATTCCAAAGGCATCCTCTCCAAAACCCGCTCTGACTTAACGCCAGAAAAGCAAGAATTTGCCGTTGAAGCCTCTGGAACCCTTGCCGGAGCGATGTCCGGTGCTGATGTCTTTCTTGGTGTCAGCGCTCCCGGTGTGGTCACTCCAGAGATGGTACGCTCGATGGCAAAACACCCCATTGTTATGGCAATGGCAAATCCTATCCCCGAAATTCAGCCAGAATTGGTCGAGCATGATGTCGCTGTTATGGCAACGGGGCGCAGTGACTATCCCAATCAAATTAATAACGTCCTTGCCTTCCCTGGCGTCTTTCGCGGCGCATTAGACTGTCGTGCGTCAACGATTACCACCAATATGTACCTGGAAGCGGCTAATGCGATCGCGTCTTTAGTGAATGCCACAGATTTAGATCGGGAACACATCATTCCTTCTGTCTTTGACGAACGAGTTGTGACAGCGGTTGCTAGTGCTGTGCAACGAGCAGCACGGCAAGATGGCGTAGCACGTCGATAATGGCGTAGGGGCGACCCGTTAGGATAACCTTTGCAGGCATCTGGACAAATCTTAAGTGGGTCGCCCTAGATAGAATTGTCATACCAAGTTGCGTTCATAGGTAGTACTTTCTCTCTCCCTTGTCCTCCTTGTCCCCCTTGTCTCCCTTGTCCCCCTTGTCCCCCTATCTACTATGACTGCAACTTGGTTATAAATTGGTTTTCTAGAGGTTCGATGCCATTGCCTTGTCGTCAGAAGCTCTCTGCCTCTTCCTGCTACACAAACGCTTTAAGCAACAGATCCGGAAATATTGCGAAGTTCTTGAAAGAAAGTATGTAAATCTAACGGAATTCTAGCAGGAAGACATTTGTTGAAAACTGACACAGACCAGCCTGTAGTAGGGGAATTTATAAACAGGCGTTACAAAACTGTTCAAGTTCTAGGTGCTGGGGCATTCGGACAAGCCTACATCACCGAAGATACCTGGCTAGCTAACAATCCTCAATGTGTAGTCAAGCACTTCAAGCCCAAAAGCCACCATCCTGAGGGATGGCAAGTTTGCCAGCGATTGTTCGCCAACGAAACAGTAATGCTCAATCAACTGGGCAACCATGACCAAATTCCTCGATTCTTAGACTGCTTTGAGGATAAGCAAGGGTTCTACTTGGTGCAAGAGTTGATTGTAGGAGAATCGCTGAGTGCAAAACTTCCAGTCAGTAAACATTGCAACAAACGTTGGAGTGAAGTCCAGTGCGTTGCAATGTTGCAAGATGTTTTAAAGATTTTGGAATTTGTTCATAATCAGGGACTCATTCATGGCGACCTCAAACCGAATAACCTGATCGAACGCAGCTATGACGGTAAATATGTTTTGATTGATTTCGGTGCTGCCCATCGCATCAAGGGTGCTCAAGTCAAGCCACGGGTTATTCCGATCCAACCAGCTATTGCATCAGTCGCAATTCCTCCCGTGGGGTACATACCCGCAGAGCAACTTAGTGGTCAATCCTGTCCTAGCAGTGACCTTTATGCACTGGGCATGATTGCAATTGAGGCATTAACCGGGCTAAACCCGATGCAATTACACATCGATCCCGATAGCGGTGAGATCGACTGGCAGCAGCAAGTGGCGGTGAGTGACTCAATGGCGTGTCTGCTGAACCATATGGTGCGATACAACTTTAAGGATCGCTATCAGTCTGCCAGTGATGTCCTAACAGTACTCAAGAGGCTGTCGATTAGGAGTGAGGAGCAAGGAGTGAGAAAAGAGGAATTATCCCAAGAATTGACGGGTGAGTCTCCTTTAAGTTTACAATCGGCGATCGCATCGATAGATACCGAGGAGTTGAAGCAGTATGTTCATATCGTTTCCCCATCGCCGGAGAACAACTTTGACGAGAATCAGACGCTAGACGATAGCGAATCTGACCATAAAATCCCAAAAGAATACTATGTGCGCGAGTTGGCGATTGCCTGCTGGCCCAAGCTACCCCCTCTTTTAACGGGAATAGGCGCAGGGATGGCAACGTCTAATGCAGCGGCGATTTCCTTAGGGCTTTATAGTTTATTTCATACTGTCCCCTCTAATCCCGGACTCGATCTTTTAGAACGGGCAAAAGAACAATATGAGGCTGGAAATTTTGATGAAGCAATTGCTTTGGCAGAATCAATTCCTTTAGATAGTTCTGCTTATAAGGAATCTGTTACTGCCACACAGAAGTGGCGAAAACAATGGGACATTGCCGACACTCAATTCAGAGCTGTTAAAGCAGCCTTTGAGCAAAAGCAATGGCGAGATGTATTTAAACAAGCCAATGCTACGCCCAATATAAAGTACTGGCAAGAGAAGATCGCACCGTTTGTCCTTGCTGCCAAACCGGAACTGGAGGCGGAGTCTCAACAGTTATTACAACAAGCCTACGAACTGGCGGCAGTGAGAGACTTTACAGGTGCGCTTGCCCTCCTGAAACAAATTCCTAAAGAAACGTCAACGGGTGCCCAAATCCAGCCGAAGCTAATGGAATATACCCAAAAGCAGCAGATTAAAGCCCAATTTTTATTACAACAAGCTTATAAACTGGCAGCCGAAAAAGACTTCACAGGGGCTTTGAAGTATTTAGCAGAAATTCCTGAAGAGACGCCTGCCTACCAAACTGCTCAAATCAAGACGGCAGAGTATTCTCAAAAGCAGGTTTTTAATGAAGAAACGCAGAGGCAAACCCAGTTAAACGCAAGGTTTCCTAAAGAAGCGATTAAACTCACGAAGTTACCTAAAAATTCTCAAACTGCGAAGCCATCTAAAACTCTTAACCCTGGTAGCCATCTCAAAGAGGTTACTCCTAAACCCGTTCGCCCTACTCCAGCTAGAACACCGAGTCCCTAAACTAGTGCAGCGTGGCGGAAATAACTATCCAGTATTCTGGTTAGTTAAGCAAAATGATGGCTACAATCGGAGAATTTCTGCGATCGCTTGCAAAAGACTTAGATAAAAATTACCTTCCAATTCGCGGAACAGCACAAATGTCGATCCAGGCGTTCCAAAGAAAGGTCGTAACGTCCATGCCAG
>DATNQT010000657.1:0-6782 GCA_036703885.1 Candidatus Sericytochromatia bacterium | reverse complement strand
TGTGTCCTAGCTTAATACTGTGGTCAGCGATCCGAGCCAACGCAACGGCTTTTGAGGTGGTCTTGTCGATGGTTTGCGCGATCTGAAGAGCCTCGGCTAGAACCGCAGTTGCCTGGTTGGCTCGTCCCACTTCTGCTAGCTGGGGAGCGTAGTATGCCAGCGCAAGAGCTTTGAATGTGTCATCCCCTAATTGTCTAAGGATCTGGAGGGTTTGGTCATATTGTCCGTTTTCCCAATACCGAGTAGCGATATCTCCTAGGTTTTCCCCTTCATCGTTGACGCCTGAACAGCCTTTTGCTGTCTTAGCGACCCGAATCGCTTGTGCCAGGAGCTGGGAACTTCTGGCTTCCTGTCCCGCTGCGGCATACTGGCGAGCAATTTCTGCTATAGGTTCTGGTTTGTCGCAGTCGTCGGAAATGCCTTCAACCAGGGGTAGGGCTTGAGCTAGGAGTTCTGCGGCTTTATCCTTTTGTCCTACTGCGGCATACTGACCAGCAATCTCAGCTAACATCCAGATTTTGTAGGGGTCGTTCTGTCCGAAAGCCCAAGCTCCTGGCCAAATTACGGTTAGTACTGCTGTAGTAGCCAGGATTCTCAGCTTTACTGTCCATTGACCTCTGGTTTCAAACAGGGCTATAAGACTAAACTTTCCCAAAGCACTCTTGCTGCTCGGTTGGTTATTTTGAGAATTATTCATGCGCTGCCTAGCTTTTTTCTCTACAACTTCCTTTTTAAGTGTGTCAAACCCTTAATGATTTGGTCAACGGAGGTACCTCGGTTGACCCGCCTTATATCCCACGCTTAAAAAGATCTGGGTTTTACGGCGTTGCTACAAGAAGAAATGTATGGTAAGTTGCTTAATCAGCGTTTCCCCTGCTTCCACTTAGCGATCGCCTTTTGGGCAGCCTCTGAGGAAGATGTACCTGCTGGAACTAAAGCCGCCGCCTGAATCGCACTTGGGAACTGACCCTCCGACGCTCGTGAATTAGCTAGCAGATAAATGCTTCGACTCCATTGCTCTTTCAACTGTTGCGCTTCGGCATACCCTGGTTGAGCAGGAGGCACTTTACTGAGGGTAGCGATCGCACGGTGATAAGACGAAGCTTGATTGGGCTGAATTTGTTTCTTAGCGGCTTGGATAATCGCTTGGTTTTGCTGCTGCTGTTTGGTAAGAACCTGCCACCGCCCAATTCCCTGTTGAGCCTTTGAGTAAATCGAGGAGTCATCTTTAGGAACTAGTTGAGCAGCGGCGATCGCTGAACCAAAATCTTTCTGTGCCGCCCGTCCTTCTGCTAAATCTAAAATTACGCCACTCCAGCGTGAAATATCTTGCTGTGCCTGTTTATAAAGAGGGTCACCCGGTCGCACCTTACGCGCTTGAAAGATCGCCTTGTTAAACAACGATGCTTGATTCGGTCGAATAAAACGCCTTGCCTGCTCCAAGTCAGCTTGATTGACTTGGAGGCGACTTTTCACGGATTTGGGTGCTGAGGCTACGGACGGCTTACCACTGGCAGTTGTTGGCGATGCTTTGGCGTTAGAAAGTGACGACGTAGTGGGTAATGTCTTAACCGCTGGATTTTCTAACGCCTGCTTACCAATAAACCCATCCCGGACACGTGGTACTATAGCGGCGAGCATCAGCAACAAAACGAGTACCGCACTGCCACCCCAAAGGAGCAGTCGCCGCCATAATGGCGTCTCAACCGCATAAAGTTGAGAATGCCCATTTGCAGAAGGAACCATTGCCGTTAGTCTAGTTGCTGTCCGATCTGAGGAAGAAGTGGACGAGGGAATTGAAGGGGTATTAGCTGGGGTTTCTACAGTTGATACAGCCGTTTTTTGTACAACTGTCCCGGTACCATTGGAGAAATTCTCGCTTTTGGCATCCTCAATCTTCAAGTTAGTTTGAGGCATCAAATTAGAGGAGACACGGGTAGCAGTCTTTCCGTTTAACGGTGGATGTTCAATTGTGGGTAAAATCAGTTGTTGTCTGGTTTTGTTGGAAGGAACCACCATTAAAGGGGTCTGAATCGGTCGCCAGTGGTGTTGGCTCAACTCTGGCAGGCGATCGCGCAGATACTGGTCGAGATTATCTAAGGTTGTCTCAGCGTCATAGTAGCGCAGTGCTTCTAGAAGTGCGGCTGTAAATAAGCCATTACCCAGCGCGGCAGCTTCATGGGAAAATTCGTCAAGTTGACTCGAAAGCACCAAAGCAATTCCCATATTGCGGGCTAACTCTACTGTCTCGACGCCAACAGGGTTTCCCGCTTGCACTCCTGGCGACCGATTGATATCCAACAACACCAGGATATTATCACTGTTGGAGTGCTTGAGGGATGCAAAGAGCGATCGCATTGGTATCCCCGTCCCAGGAATATCATCTGGATTCCCGTCAATGGGCATTAAGTAATCAACGCCTTCCCAACTGACACCATAGCCACTAAAAAAGAACCAACGCCAACTGGCTGAGGATGATAAATTTTGGCGTTCCGCCTCAAGCCAGCTCAAAATATTACTTTGAGTGGGATAAGTTGACGCTTCACCTACCAGGGGTGAGGTATCAGTGAACAACAGACACTGGTCTGATGGCAAATTGGCTTGATTTACCAGAATCTCCCACAGCGCGTTGGCATCCGCTTGCCCGTAGCTTAGAGGCGGTAAAAATTGATAGCGGTTGATGCCAATTGCAACGCAAGCGTGAGTTACCATATGCCTAACCTTGAATGTGCTGAGTGCTGGGTGCTGAGTCAAGATAGATTTTCATGCTGAGAGTTGTGTACTCACATCATGGGCATCTCTTGCTCTAGATATCTACTGGAGTTACGACATTTTAGCGATTGTCTTTGCACTGAAAAGACTTTGGGTCTTTACCAATACAAATTGAAGACCTAAATCAATCTATAGTCTAAGATGCATCTACGTCATTGTAGACATGAAATCTTTTTGTAGTAAGTATTTAATCTTAGGAATAATGTTATCAAAACGCTAATTTTCAACACGAACTAGAGAGCAAGGGGTAAGTATGTTGAATCAAGACAGTGAATATAGCTCTCTTTTAGCCATTTCAGTCCGGTTCAAGCAGTCTGCCGCCCATTTGTGTAGGTCTATTACCCACAAACAAGTTGCGCCGCTCAGTTTATTCACAGTATTGAGCCTCACGGGCATCAGCTGGATGATCGGAGTGGCGATCGCACCTGAGAGTGCCCAAGCCTACACCTCAGCGGTTAACGTTTCTCTCTCGCGTCAGCCTGGAGAAAGTTACCAAAGCTTCGTGCGTCGCGCTGAGGCAGTTGCTAGGGCAGCGGCGCAACGCAGTTTTGATCGGGATATTCTGGTCACTGGAGTGGCAGTGACAATTACGGGGCAAAATGATGGTGCGATCGCGCCGATTTTATCGTTAGAAGTCACTCGTCAATCTTGGAGAAGCCGCCCCGATCCTCAACGCTGGGCAACCTACTTTCCCGATACCCAATCACTTCTGAGATTTACTCAAACCACAGCAGAGGCAGAGACTTCGGACGAAGCGCCCCCTGCCCCTACACCAGAACCTGGAGCTACTCGTCCAAGAGTCATCCAACTTCCAGGCGGCGTTCGGCGCATACCTAACCCAACAGGAGCACCTCAACAGAATAACGGTGCTAATCAAAGGACGCCTCGTCCTAACGCTGCTCAACAGAATAATGCTCCCAATCAAGCCGCACCTGCTAATGTCCCTCAAGGTCCCGCTCCTGGGCAAGTCATAAACCTTCCCGGCGGTGTCAGACTCATTCCTAATCCGACAGGCGCGCCTCAACCTTAATAAACCACCAGTAAAGCTTTATGCCGCTGCCCCTTTAGCCTAGGGTTCAGAGAAAAGCTGCTCAATTACTTCTGCCAGATGCACGAGTCCCTAACCTTTAGTGCAGCGCGGTAGAAATAAGTAACCAGCTGACAAGGGGCTGAATGCCTTACCCTTAAAGACTTTTGACTTTTAACTTCTAATGCAGCGGTACTAGCTTCATCAATGACATAGAATAGGAAGGCTGTCAAAAATTCCGGAGTTACGATCGTGGCTGTTCCTAAGAAGAAAACGTCCAAATCTAAGCGAGATAAACGCAGAGCAACCTGGAGGCGCAAGGCAGCGCTACAGGCTCAAAAAGCCCTCTCGTTAGGCAAGTCAGTTTTGAGTGGGCGTTCTAGCTTTGTCTATCCAACCCCAGAGGAAGACGAGGAAGAAGAAACCTAAGGCCCAAATCTGGGTAGTCTTTGGCAAAGCTAGCGATTTGATGTTTTGTTCTAAGGTCTCGAAAGTTCAAAGGATTTTGCCTGGAGTGCAGAATCTGAGGTTACGGTTTGATTAGTACCCATAAAACTATATCTACAGCAAATTATGCTCGGAAAATTTTTCCGTAAACCAGAAGCTGAACAAAGCGATCGCGTTCCTCCCGGTCAATACCTGACCAAAGGCTTCCCAGTGCTGACTTACGGTCAGACCCCCAAAATTAATACATCTGAGTGGGAATTTCGCGTCTGGGGTTTAGCAAAAGCTAAGACCTTTAGTTTGTCAGACTTTATGGCAATGCCCCAACATGATTTCACAGATGATTTTCATTGTGTGACGCGCTGGTCAAAACTTGATGTGCAGTGGACTGGCATTAAGGTGACCGACTTTATGAAGTATGTGGAAGTCCAAAGCTCGGCAACTCACATCATGCAACACTGCTACGGTGGCTACACCACTAATCTTCCTCTAGAAGACTTCGTGCGGGAAGAAAACTTTTTTGCCCACACGTTGTTTGGAGAGCCTTTACCTGCTGAACATGGGGGTCCTCTACGCTTAGTTGTTCCCCACCTTTATGCTTGGAAAAGCTCCAAGTGGATTAACGGCTTAGAGTTTCTCGACCATGATAAGTCAGGCTTCTGGGAGCGTAATGGTTACCACCATAGAGGCGAACCTTGGGCAGAAGAGCGATACAGTCTTTAAATTAACCAACCTAGCTATTGGTTGTTAGCCGCTTTAAAGTTTTAATATTCTCCCCGTCCTCAGCTTAGGCACCGGAGCGGCATCGTGAGGACGGGGAGTTTAGGATTTCAGTGATGTACTAGCTCCCGCGACTGTTGCTTTACTAAACCCGACGTGGCAGCTTGTTGCAATCGCGTTAAAGCCTCTATATCTTGCAGATCGTAGCGAACTGCAAAAAGCTTTCGCAGCTCCTCTTCAGCTTCTACTGTCAGATATCCAGCTTGAAGAACCTGTTGAACAATCTTACAAATCGTAGACATGACCCTGTTTTTGCTCTGCACTGATATCGCCAGTATCCAGGTTACGAGCTAAAGCCTCTGTGATGATTCTGTAAAGAGATTCGTGATATTAGTAGCTTTCTTGAGTGATGCAAGCGTCTATTCCTTGTGACATAAATCACCAACGAGTGATTTTGATTAATAACGTCGGCTAATCTTTGGGAATCTGAGGAAATGATTCAGCCTTAGTCGAAATTATTTGACCAATATGTTAAAACCGAACCGAGCATCTACATAGAAACTTTTGCTATGCAGCCGGAACACCTAGAGAAAATAATGGGCTACTACGTTGAAGATGCGAAAGATCACCTTAATACTATCGAGCAGCATTTGCTGAATCTGCAAAGTACGATTGAAGACCCGGACATGATGAATGAGCTATTGGGTGCTGCTCGTTGCGGTATCGTTGGTGGAGCCAATATGTTGCCCATCAGTCCCATTTATATCAGCAGCATTCGTAAGACGGGATTTGGCTTGGTAGACTGTTTAGAAGTCTTTCAACATAAGGGTAGTGTCAAGGTTGACCAAAAACTAAAAGACCTACTAATGCAGGTGTTCTACACCCTTAAAGAGTTGGTCGAGTCCCTGAGGGAACCCTCTACCTTAACGGATGATAAAGCGGCTCAAGTCATGTCAGAGCTAGAGCTGATTAGAAAAGCTTTCAGAGAACATCTCAATGGCTTAGTTCAGCGATCGCATAGTACAAAGCTTATAGAAGTGGCAATTATCTCAGATATGTCAGACGATCTTTCCACTCTAGAAGATCTAGAATCACTGATCGACAATCTATCGCTGGATAGTTCTTCAATGTAACGACTCCCTACACTGACCTTACTCCCGTAGGAAAAATACCAGTGCGTCCCTACCAAGCAAGGGCAACCTTGTCCCTGCTCTTTAAAATAGAAATGACGTTTCAACAAAATTTGATGACCGCTACCTCACCCATCGCATCAACTTCCATTGCTTCTGGATTTCATGCCCTCTCCGATCCCCTGCGAATTCAGGTATTAGATTTACTGCGAAATCAAGAGCTATGTGTGTGCGAACTGTGCGAACATCTGGGAACCACTCAGTCTAAACTCTCTTTCCATCTGAAAGCCTTAAAGGAAGCCAACTTAGTTCGCCCTCGACAAGAAGGACGCTGGATTTACTACAGTCTAAATCTGCCTCAGTTTGTCGTTCTCGAACAGTACCTAGCAGAGTATCGACGTTTCAGCCCAATACTACCAGCGCGGCAGTGCCCTGATGTCTCATAACCCATCAATTTTTCTAGAAACTGAATAAGCTCTTCTTCGCCAAATTCATAGAATTTGACTTGACAAATCAAATTTTTTTGAAATGATAAAGGTGTACCTTTGAGCTAGGGAATCGAAGGAAGAGCGATGAAGATAACACCTTTCCGGTTAGCTAGCGGACTTGGAGTTTTGGCTTTAGTTGTTGGTACAGTTGGACTGCTTTCCTCACGCAGTCAAGTCCAGTCAAGCCAAGTACCGACGATT
>DATNQT010000656.1:0-5989 GCA_036703885.1 Candidatus Sericytochromatia bacterium | reverse complement strand
AAACCGTTCACGCTCGTCACTACTACATTACAGAGGAAATTCTCTTTGACAAGCGTTTTGTTGATATTTTCTCAAAGAAAAAAGACGGGCGACGTTTGCTTGATTTCAACCGCTTTCACGAGGTTACGCCAGTTTGACACTACGCCGCTTAAAAGACAGCGGATTCTAAGCGGACACTTCGCAACGAGTTGAAACGAGGCAAAGGTTTCCCAGTAAATTCCTTCTGCTCGGTCACTGAGCGTATCGAAGTGCTGCCATCTGCCTTTTCTTGTTCAGCCAACCTGCACTAGTATTCAGGTTGGGTTGCTTGCCCGTACTGACGATACCAAGTCTGAAGCGCCAACTGATGCATCTGCCTCCACGGGAGGTTATTGGCTCTAGCTAACTCGGCACAATCTTCGTATTCTGGCTGTACATTAAGTAGGGTTTTATGATTTGAGCGCTCTGTGCTTTGGCGCAGCGCTTCGCTACCGCTCCAAGCCACCTTCACCCGAATCTCACCATACTCGGTTTGCACTGACTGGATTTCCCGTTCCAAAATCGCTCGTTGCTGAACTAAACGTCGGACTCCCAAGGTAGTTGTTTCCCGGAATAAGACGGTTTCACAAGCCCCAATGTCCTGAAGATGGCAGATTACCGTGAGCAAAACCCCCGGTCGAGATTTCTTCATCCCAATCGGCTGAGTGAAGACATCTACTGCACCTGCGTTGAATAGTTCCTCAAACACATAGCCAATGGCTTGAGGATTTAAATCATCAATTTGGGTTTCTAATACTGAAATAGTTTCCAAGTGATGATTTTGGGCAGGTACATCAATGCTGGTTGGCTGCTTGTAAATCCGACGAGTAGCATCTGCACTCTCACCAATCCACAGTCGCAAAATATTGGGAATCGGCAACTGAAGCGAACCTGCACCATTACCAACTCGTTGGAGAGTCATCGCCGGAGGAGAACCAAAGCTAGTTGCGAGAGTGACGACAAGAGCCGCCCCAGTTGGTGTCACTAATTCTCGGTTAATACCGTTACTGTAAACGGGCACTTGACGTGATTCCCATAATTTCATCACAGCAGGAACTGGCACGGGTAGCCGCCCATGCGCTGCTCGTACCGTGCCACCTCCAGTAGGGAGAGCCGAACAATAAAGTTGGTCAATCCCTAGCCAATCTAGCCCCAAACAAGTTCCCACAATATCTACAATGGCATCAGTAGCCCCTACCTCATGGAAATGAACTTTTTCGGGGGCAATGCCATGTACCGCTCCTTCTGCCTCTGCCAATTTGCGGAAGACGGCAAGGCTCCACTCTGACACTCGTGGCGGTAACCCGGCAGCTGTAATTAATTGCTCAATTTCCGGTAAATGCCGTGTTGGGGCATGAACGGAGGCGTGATGCTCATGAGGTTTCTGGTGTCCTGTAGTTGGAGTGAAATCTGAAGCGTGATGATGCTCGTGGTCATGCTCCGGGCTGTCATCAGGGTTGTGATGCTGGTTAGCTTCGCCTAATAAATCCACATAGACTTTTGTGGCTAACTGACCGTTGCGGTGGACGTTTTCTACTCGCAAGTGAAATTCCTGCTCAATTCCAAGTCCTTTGAGCTTTTCAGTGAGATATTCCAAAGGGACACCCGCAGACACCAGCGCTCCTAGGCACATATCACCTGCGATTCCGGTCTGACAATCCAGGTACACTAGCTTGGTCATACAGTTTTGACTATTGAGTTGTGAGCGAACTCATGATTCATGACTCGTGGCTTTTATCAGTTGACCTTTAAGAGAAGAATAAATTTTGATGGCTACTATTTTCACTGTCCATCCGGAAACACCTCAAAAACGCCGAATAGAGGAAATTAGAAATGCCTTGCAAGATGGTGCTGTGATGTTATACCCCACGGATACTGTCTATGCAATTGGTTGCGACTTGAATGTGAAATCAGCAGTAGAACGAGTGAGGCGTCTGAAGCAATTATCCAATGATAAGCCTTTGACGTTTTTGTGTTCTTCTCTGTCGAACATTGCCCACTATGCTTGGGTTAGTGACCCGGCTTACCGCATTATGAAGCGTCTGATTCCAGGGCCATATACATTCTTGCTCCCAGCAACGAAGTTAGTGCCCCGCTTAGTGATGAATCCCAAGCGCAAAACAAGTGGTATCCGAGTCCCGGATCATGCTGTGTGTCATGCGCTGGTGGAAGCGTTAGGAAATCCAATTATTTCCACCTCTGCTCATCTACCCGATGAGGATGGCGAAACACCGACTGTTGCATTGGAACGGGCGAAGCTATTCGATGAATTCGATAGTTTAGTGGACGTTATTGTGGACGATGGTTCGGAACCTGGCTTTGAGGTCTCAACTATTCTTGACATGACTGGTGATGAACCTGTAATGGTGCGCAAAGGTTTGGGATGGGAGGCGGCAATTCCGTGGGCGTCGGCAGTCAGCCCGTAAAGTCGGCTTTCCTTTCTCATCTTGTCCAGGTGTTTACACACTAAACCGTAGACTACAAGGGAAAGGCGGCGAGTTTCGGATGCAGAATTTCAATCAATCCAGTTTGTTGATTGTCTACTCAATCCAACTCGTCAGGCTTTCCAACTCTTAGTAGTCGATATCGTTTCAAGTGCTTATAGGGTAGGGGTTTGCAGCGATAAACAATATCAGTTTACAGAAATCAGACGAGTAGTCAACGGGTGAACTCTAGCATAGTGACACAAGAATGACTCGATAGTTCAGGGTAGCGGTCTACAGTCGAATTGTAGAGAACAACAGAGGTGAAACCTTGTAGATGAGACCTACACAAACCTTACCTCTGCTGTCATTGCAATTCGTGACTTAACTTTTTAGGGGCAATACCATGAACGCTAAAGCTGCTACATCTCTCAATCAAACTTCTCAGAACTACCTTCACGCTCCGGAAATTGCAACAAGAACTGATAATCAGTCTTTGAATGAGCTATTGCTGGAGGAACTCCAAACTGAAATGGGTTCGCGCTCAAGCCGCGCTCAAGGTGTGGCGAATAGGATTGCCCAAGAGGTAGAACGGATTTGCCACAAGAGCGATCGCATTCAAACCTCCGGTGAAGTCGGCTCTTGGCAGCTCACGCTGGCGCGTCATCGGCTTCAGAAGTGTCTATCTTACTACAAGTTAGGTTCAAAGCGAGGTCGCGTTGAACTGCACAGCAACCTCAGTGTGATGATTTATCGTCATATTGCACCGTCACACTCGCAGTTGAGTTTTGCCGCTCGCTACAACTTGATTGAGGACTTTTTGCAAGACTTTTATGCTGAGTCTCTTAAAGCATTTCGGCGGGAAAATGACGTACCTATTGATTACACTCCTCGTTCCCAGCTAGAACTAGCCGAGTATATGGCGTTTACAGAGCAATATGCCAAGCGACGCATTACTCTGCCAAATCGCCACAGCCAACAGCTAATCGTACTCAGAGCACAAAGCTTTGCCAAACGGCAACCCAGTGAAACTCCCCTCGATATCGAACAGGCAGTTGAGTTTGCTAGAAGTGAAGAAGCACAGGAGCAAAGCCGAACGGCCGCGATGCAGCAGGTGCGAGCGCGCTTGGTTTCTGAAACGACTGACCCCAGTGAGGCTGTCTTACGCGATCGCGTTGTCTCTGAGCTGGTGCAATACTTAGAGTCTCAAGGTCATGCCGACTGCGCGGATTACCTGATCTTAAAGATGCAAGACCTCGCTGCACCCGATATCGATAACATCCTGGGTCTGACACCCCGTCAGCGCGACTACCTACAACAGCGCTTCAAGTATCATGTCGAAAAATTCTCTCGCTCGTCCCACTGGAAACTGGTACATCAGTGGCTGGGGGCAGACCTCGACCAAAAGCTGGGAATGTCATCTGAGCAATGGGGAGTGTTTGTCGGACAACTTGACGATGGACAACAACAATTGTTGTCACTCAAGCAAGCTCATAAAAGCGATCGCGAGATTGCCAAAGCCTTAAGCTGTACGCCTAAACAGGTGCAAAAGCGCTGGACTCAGTTGCTAGAAATCGCTTGGAAGACTCGCAACGAGAGCGGAGCGCAATAAGGAGTAAGCATGGAAACCGAGTGTAAAGAGTCCAAAGTTTTGATTTAACGCTGCTTGACTCTCAACTTTTGACTCTTTCTCACTTTCTGCGATATCGACGAAATAGAATTAATTATCTTACCACATCTCTAGCCTATTATCCGCAACAATGTTAGAAGTCGATTGCAACTAACTTTTGCTAAGGTAAGGTTAACAATTAGAAACGATAAGCGATTACCCTTATTAAGCGATTACTCTTATCCAGGCGTTATAGTATCGCGGTTAAAACTAGCATCTCCTCTATAAAAAACAAAGCCCACCACTTACAGCAGGCAATCATGTCGGTCAACATTGCTCAAGCTTCCGCTTCACCCCAAGTAGCAGCACAAAATCAGCAAGCACTCAGGCAGGTCTGGGAGAACATTCAGCCGGATAGTTGCCCGTATTCTTTTAACTTCCATATGCATACGAGCTACTCGGATGGTCAGCTAAAGCCAGAAGAGTTGATCGAGCAAGCCGTTACTATTGGGCTTAAGGGATTTGCCATTACCGATCACCACACTGTCGGTGGCTACCAAATCGCTCAAAGCTGGCTGGAAAACTATCAGCAATCATCGCCCTCTACCCCAATTCCTCACCTTTGGACGGGGGTTGAGATCACATCTGACCTGTTGGGTACAGAAGTCCACATTCTAGGATATGCCTTCGACCCCGAACATCCTGGGATCAAGCCTTATCTACAAGGTAAAGCACCTAAACGGGGCGATGCTCAGGCAGCAGCTGTAATTGTTGCTCTGCATCAGGCGGGTGGTTTGGCAGTTTTAGCTCACCCAGCTCGCTATCGGCTCTCAGCTGAGGCGCTGATTCCTGTAGCAGCTCACTTAGGCATTGATGGGGTTGAAGCCTATTATTGTTACAACAACCCAGATCCCTGGCAACCCAGCCCAACTCAAACTCAACAAGTGAAACAGTTAAGTGCTAGCTACAATTTGCTCAACACCTGCGGCACTGATACCCACGGATTGAACTTGTTACGACGGCTGTGATTTGTGGGCGGGAAATAAAGTTATTGCGATCGCGTCTTTCTCGCATCTCTTGCTCCCATTGAGATTTTGATAGAAGTTCAGCATAACTCTTGTTCTAAATCCCAATCATGAAGTATTGGTTTGAAGACAACTTTCTGGTCTAATCTGTGTTTGGTACTCCGTTAGAAAAAATTTGAGGAGAGAAACTTGGAACGGACATTTCTCATGGTTAAGCCGGATGGTGTACAGCGCAACCTCGTAGGTGAAGTAATCCGGCGTCTTGAGGCAAAAGGCTTCACTTTGGTTGGGCTAAAGCTGACGAATGTTAGCCGTGAACTTGCCGAAAAGCACTACGACGTTCACAAGGAAAGACCTTTTTTTGGCAAACTTGTCGAATTCATCACCTCTGGACCTGTTGTTGCGACGGTTTGGGAGGGAGATGGAGTCATCGCGTCAGCGAGAAAGATTATTGGTGCAACTAACCCCCTGAACGCCGAACCAGGAACAATTCGGGGTGATTTTGGGGTAAGCATCGGTCGCAACCTAATCCACGGCTCAGATGCCCCAGAAACAGCACAATATGAGATTGGTTTGTGGTTTAAGGACGAGGAACTCGTAAACTGGCAACCTACCTTAACGCCTTGGCTGTATGAGTAGGTAGTTGGTTGTTTGTTATTGGTTATTGGTTGTTTGTGTTTGAAAGAGCATCGCACAAACTTAACTTTGTTTTATTTTTCCAAATGACGAACAGCTAACAACCAACAACGGCGGTGCGAGGACACCTTCTAGTTCTAAACAGAGGTGACATTCGTACCGCCTGTCTTATCGGGTTTCGCTGACTTCTTCAGGTTGCTTTGTCTCGATCTCTATTGGGGTTTTGTCCTCAATGCGCTTGGAGAATCCCCAAAGGAATACTAAAGCGATCGCCGCAA
>DATNQT010000655.1:0-6356 GCA_036703885.1 Candidatus Sericytochromatia bacterium | reverse complement strand
CTCACCTGTTTTCAAATACTCATTGATGCTCTTGAGTTCGCCGGAACTGGGATATCGGAGTTCGTCGTCGGCTTTGAGAATAACTTGGCTAACTACGCTCATACTATCGGGTTAACTTAGATAACATTTGTAGTTTAGCGAGTCTAGGCAACACAAATAAAGGGAGGTCGATACTATGTCTACAACTCAACTACCTGGCGATCCCCATATAAGCAGGGGGGAACCCAGTCCAGACTGGCAACAAGGTCAGCTGGTCGAGGTAAGCATTACAGATTTAAACGATACGGGCGAGGGGGTTGGACGTTTGGAAGGTCGGGTGATTTTTGTTCCCGATACGGTAACGGGCGATCGCGTTTTAGTGCGATTGCTACGTGTCAAATCCAACTATGCCACAGGTAAACTTCACCAAATCCTAGAAGCATCACCGCATCGCATCCGACCCAACTGCATCGTAGCCGATAAATGCGGCGGCTGTCAGTGGCAGCATATCGATTACAACTACCAGCAAGCGACAAAGCATAATTTGGTAGTTCAAGCCTTAGAACGCATTGGTGGCTTTACATCACCACCTGTCGCCCCGATTTTGACGGCTGACTCACCCCTTGCTTATCGCAATAAGGCTACCTATCCCTTGAGGAGATCATCAACAGGTCGAGTTCAGGCAGGCTACTACCAGAAAGGAAGCCATCAACTGATTAATCTAAATCAATGCCCCGTCCAAGATGCGCGACTGAATCCGCTACTAGCAGAAATCAAGCAGGATATCGAGGAGTTGGGGTGGTCGGTGTATGACGAAAATCGCCACCAAGGGCGCTTACGCCACCTGTCGCTGCGGATTGGACGGCGTACAGGTGAAATGCTGCTGACGTTAATCTCAACGGATTGGAAATTGACAGACTTGGAAGCCCAAGCTCAAAAGTGGCTGACTCGTTATCCCGAACTGGTGGGCGTCTGTATCAATCGCAACCCAGATCGCACCAATGCGATCTTCGGTGATGAAACCCGTTGTGTTGTTGGTCAGCCGTACTTGCGGGAGGAGTTTGCTGGTCTTGAGTTTCAGCTTCGACCCGATACCTTTTTCCAGGTCAATACTGAGGCAGCTGAGGCACTGTTAAATGTCATTGTGGAACAACTGGCGCTGGATGGGGATGAAGTGTTGGTTGATGCCTACTGTGGTATCGGCACTTTTACCTTGCCCCTAGCTCAACGAGTACGGCAGGCATTGGGAATAGAAGTGCAATTAGCATCGGTGGAACAAGCGCAACTGAACGCCCAACTTAATGGAATTACAAATGTGACGTTTCAGGCAGGAGCAGTAGAAAAATTGCTACCTCAACTTGGGATCGCACCGGATGTGGTCTTAGTTGACCCGCCGCGTAAAGGATGCGATCGCACTGTCATCGAAACTCTGCTCCAGACTTCACCAAAACACATCGTCTATATCAGCTGCAAGCCGGCTACTCTGGCACGAGATCTCAAACTACTTTGTCAGACAGGCGGTTACCAGTTAACCTACATCCAACCCGCAGACTTGTTTCCCCAAACGCCTCACGTTGAATGCGCTGCCTTCTTGAAACGCTGACATTTGAGCCAATGGTCTGGTGTTTCAGAGAGGGTTTCGATACAATGGAATTAAAAGGTTTTTCTCTAAACTGCCAGAGAAAAACTACTCCTCTAGAGGGAAGAAGTTAGCGCACTTCACTATTATTCGTCGGAAAGCTAGCAGTCGCTAGAGTAATTCCACGGAAAAGGCAGCCGACCTGAGCCAAAATCAACGTGAAAATTCTCCGATAGCGAAGCCTGCTGCCAAGCACAGATCGCCTTGCGGAATTTCAATCTTGTGCAGTCAGTGTCGAAAGCCTAGACAGTTAATACGTTGATGCCTAAGCCGGAAAGCCTGGTTTGGGGAAGATGAGACAAAAAAACACGGCTGATAGACGTGTAGAGCATCAAGTCCACCCAATAAAATCTAGAGGTTTCTCAAGTGATTGCTATATCATTGCGTCCTGTGGGACGCGACTGGGGAACGATTAGCTTCGCTTCTACCCTCTACCTTTGCCCGATCCTCGATTTGCTTCTTGAACAGATTCCCCGTAAGTGGCAGCCGGAAATTCGGCTCGGATTGCAAGAAGCATTAGTGAACGCGGCAAAGCATGGCAATAATTTAGACCCAAGTAAGACGGTAGTGGTTCACTTTTCGGTAGTAAATGATGAGTACTGGTGGATAATTTCAGACCAAGGTTCTGGCTTTACCCACAATTGCGATCGCTCTGACCATGAGTGTAGTTTGCCAGACAACGAATCAGAAAGTGGCAGAGGCTTGTGTCTCCTCCACCAAATATTCGATCATGTCCACTGGAATCGTCAGGGAACAGAACTTAGACTCTGCAAGCAGGTAAACAGCCGTTCCCGGCTGCCCTTAATCCCCTGAACGACCATGATCCCCGTGACTGGGGCAGGGAGGTGCTGAGATTGAACGGTCTAGCCATCCCGATGCCTGACGAAATCTGGCAAGAGCTTCTTCTGGCTGTTCCTTGAGGAGAAATACCAGGGCAGCAGCAGCTTGTTCGCCAGCGCGTGCTTTACGATTAGACTTTAATCGATGCCAATCGTTAGGTGTAATACTCAAACGCTCTGCCAGGGCTTGAGCCAGCTCAAGGGTACTCAGTGAACTGAGCGCATTAGTTTTTGTCAGTTGGATCGGTTCAGGCATGACTTCAGAGCTAGTAGTATTTATTCTTAACTTTACAGAAATCGAGCAATATATCGTCCTTCTTCCACTTCTTTTAAGGGAGGGATGTATGGCTATTCAATCTTTAGTCGCAGAAGATGCCTCAAAACCCCTCACAGCCATCGCCTAGTGGTTCAGAGCCAAACCCCGAAAATAGAGATTCAACCGAGTTTGAGCAAGCTTTGGCAGAAGTAGAGCAAAGTTTTCAATCACTCAAAGCACGTTATGCTCAGGTACAACGCGATCGCGCCTCGCAAGCCGAACTCCAGCAGCGTCGAGAGCAAATTAGGAAAGACTTGCGCCGAAATGGCGATCGCCAAACACTACAAGCTGAGTTAAAACAAATCAAAGAGCAGTTGGAAACCATAGAACTAAACTTGGAAAGCCAGTTGTTTTCCTGGGGTAGTCTCAGAGAACCGTTTTGGCAAGCCGTTCGATTTGGAGGACTAGGTGTTGTTGTAGGCTGGATATTGAAGTCCTGTGCGGGATAGGCCGTCGGGGATCAAATTTCAGAGGCAGTCACTGACCCCCGATTAAAATCAAGGGCTTGCAAGAAAAACTGATTTCTCGCAAGAAGAGAAAAGTGACCAGCCTCAGGGCAACCTACGTTATCGGGAAGCGTTTAAGTTCCTACCAAAGAATGCGTAGCTAGTTCTTTGCTCTAGAACCAAAAAGTTAAACAGGCTTAACGGGTTAAACCAGTGCTTTTTGGATAGTTACCGACCGATAACCTTGGCGAAGCTAACGTTACTGAAAAGGAGAGACACAACAATGTCTAAACAACCCAATTATGTTTTTGTTCTCGATACCAACCGCAAACCTTTGACACCTTGCAAGCCGTCAACTGCACGTAAGTTATTGAAGGCTGGCAAAGCTAAAGTTTTCCGGTTGTATCCTTTCACGATCGTTTTGAACAAGGAGGTGTCCGACAATCCAGAACCTTTAACTCTTAAGATTGACCCAGGCTCTAGAGTTACCGGATTAGCTTTGCTTTCAGGATTTACTCTTCTTTGGGTAGCTGAACTGACCCACCGAGGATTGGCAATTAAAGCCTCTTTAGAGTCACGACGCTCTTTACGTCGTAGTCGCAGAAACCGACATACACGATATCGGATAGCTCGATTCCTGAATCGTACACGACCTAAAGGTTGGTTAGCTCCAAGCCTTCAACATCGTGTTGAAACAACCCTGACTTGGGTAAACAAACTATCAAGGTTTGCACCAATCAACACAATTTACCAAGAGTTGGTTAGGTTTGATTTGCAACGGATTGAAAATCCAGAAATCACAGGAGTTGAGTATCAACAAGGGCTATTAGCAGGTTACGAAGTCCGTGAGTACCTGCTCAACAAGTGGGAGCGAAAATGCACTTACTGTGGTGTTGAAAACGTACCACTACAAGTCGAGCATATTCACCCTAAAGCTAAAGGTGGTACGAACCGAATCTCTAACCTATGTCTAGCCTGTGAGGCTTGCAACATCAAGAAGGGGACTCAAGATATTGAGGCATTTCTGAGAAAGAAGCCTGATGTTTTGAAAAGAGTTTTTGCTCAAGCTAAACGTCCACTAAAAGATGCGGCTGCCGTCAACTCAACTCGGTGGGCATTGCTCAACCGATTAAAAGAAACGGGGTTGGAAGTTAACACGGGTTCTGGCGGACTAACCAAATTTAATCGAACTCGATTACAACTGCCAAAAACTCACTTTTTCGACGCGGCTTGTGTTGGTGATACCCCTGAGATTTTCATACTGGCAAATCAGCCCTTAAACATCAAAGCAACTGGGCATGGTTCAAGGCAAATGTGTCGAACAGACAAGTTTGGTTTCCCATCTCGGTATGTGCCTAGATTCAAGTTTGTCAAGAGTTTTCAAACGGGTGACCTCGTAAAAGCTGTTGTCACTGCAGGTAAAAAGATTGGAACTTACACAGGTAGAGTTGCTGTTCGCTCAACTGGCAGTTTCAATATCTCGACAGCAATCGGCTTGATTCAAGGAATCAGCCACAAATCCTGTCAGCAAATCCATCAAAAGGATGGCTACAACTATGGATTTTAAGAATATTCACGGGACACTCTTCGTATCCCGTGTCGCTTTTCATCCTAGGGCTGAAGCCGCTGGGTTTCCAAACTCCCGTGAGGTCTTTATGATTATGGATTCTTCCCCAATCTAAAATCATCAATTTAAAATCAAAAACACTACACCCTTCTCTTCTCACTCAAGAACGATATGGAAACGCGACGAATTGCCGATGTTCTGCGAAATGGTCAGCCTGATGAGTCGTTGACCATCAAAGGTTGGGTACGCACGAAACGAGAATTGAAGGGATTTGCCTTTATAGAAGTTAACGATGGCTCATTCCTAGCTAACCTGCAAGTCGTACTCAATGCTGACTTGCCAGACTACGAAGATGTTCTCAAGTCGCTAAATACAGGGGCTTCTGTAGAAGTTAGCGGCTCCTTAGTCGCTTCTCAGGGTAAAGGTCAACGAGTTGAGCTGAAGGCATCGGCGGTAAAGGTATACGGTGAGGCTGATCCCGAAAAATACCCATTGCAAAAGAAACGCCATTCCTTTGAATTTTTGCGGGAAATTGGGCATTTGCGATCGCGCACCAACACCCTTGGCGCTGTCTTCCGCGTCCGCAACGCTTGTGCGAGTGCGATTCACGAGTTCTTCCAAGAGCGGGATTTCTTGTGGGTTCATACCCCAATGATTACCGCCAATGACTGCGAAGGGGCAGGTGAGTTGTTCACCGTCACCAGCTTAGACTTAAAAGATGTTCCCAAGACAGACACATCTGAGGTCGATTTTAGCCAAGATTTCTTTGGACGCCGTGCCTACCTTACGGTCAGTGGTCAACTGCAAGCTGAGGTGATGGCATTGGCGTTTCGAGATGTCTACACCTTCGGTCCCACGTTCCGGGCAGAAAATTCTAATACGTCCCGACATTTAGCAGAGTTTTGGATGGTAGAACCGGAGATGGCGTTCTGCGATTTGCAAGGGAATATGGACTTGGCAGAGGCGTTTCTCAAGCACATCTTCAAGTCGGTGCTCCAGAAGTGTCCGGAGGATATGGAGTTTTTCAACCAGCGTATTGATGATTCGGTGCTGGCAACGGCTGATAACATCATCAATAATGAGTTTGAGCGGATTAGCTATACAGATGCGATCGCCCTTTTAGAAAAAGCAGACCGTAAGTTTGAGTACCCCGTCAACTGGGGCTTGGATTTGCAATCAGAACACGAGCGCTATCTAGCTGAAGAACTGTTTAAAAAGCCCGTTATCGTCAGCGATTACCCGGTTGGGATCAAGGCTTTCTATATGCGTTTGAACGATGACGAGAAAACCGTAGCCGCAATGGATGTTCTCGCACCCAAGATTGGTGAGATTATCGGTGGTTCCCAACGGGAAGAACGTCTTGAGGTTCTAGAGAGGCGGATTAAAAGCCAGGGGATGAATCCAGAAGATTTATGGTGGTACTTGGATTTGCGCCGCTATGGTACTGTCCCTCACGCGGGGTTTGGATTGGGATTTGAGCGGGTAGTGCAGTTTATGACGGGTATGGGGAATATCCGTGATGTAATTCCCTTTCCTCGGACGCCTTTAAGTGCGGAGTTTTAAAGATGCG
>DATNQT010000654.1:0-5823 GCA_036703885.1 Candidatus Sericytochromatia bacterium | reverse complement strand
AACCGTCCGGTTCGCGATAAGAACAACAACATTATCGGTGTAATTGGGATTGACCAACGTCTCACTCAAATCAGTGATTTCCTGGGCAACTTAAAGGTTAGTCCATCCGGGAAAATTTTCATCATCGAGCGCAATGGACTTGTTGTTGCCACCTCCAGTACCGAGCAGCCTTTCACAATTATTGATGGCAAGCCGAAGCGACTCCATGTGTTGGACAGTAAAGATCCAATGATTCTGCCAACAGCCCAGTATTTGCAGAAAACGTTTCGCGACTTTAGGGAAATCAACAACAGCCAACAGCTTGAGTTGAGAATAAACAAAGGCAATTTTCCTTGGCAGAGTCAGCGCCAGTTTATCAAGGTGATGCCTTGGCGGGATAACTTTGGTCTGGACTGGTTGATTGTCACAGTCATCCCAGAATCCGATTTTATGGAGCAGATCGACCAGAACACCCGCACTACCATTGTGCTGTGTTTAGTTGCCTTAGCGATCGCAACAGGCATAGCCATCCTCACCGCTAGTTTGATTGCTCGTCCCATTCACCAATTGAACCGAGCCTCTCAAGCGATTGCCACCGGACAACTTAAGCAGAAGATAAAAGTCAAAGGCATCAACGAATTGGAAAAGCTTGCCAACTCGTTTAACAGCATGGCAGGGCAACTCCAGCAATCCTTTGACACCCTAGAGAAGCGAAACGAAGAACTAAAGCATTTCGACCAACTCAAAGACGAATTTCTTGCCAACACTTCCCACGAACTCCGCACCCCCCTCAACGGCATTATTGGGATTACCGAATCTTTGATCGACGGCGCAACGGGAGAACTTCCCACACTTACCCAAGCTAACCTGCAATTAATCGCTTTTAGCGGTCGCCGTCTGGCTAATTTGGTCAACGATATTCTCGATTTTTCCAAACTCAGACATAAGAATTTGGAACTGCAACTGAAGCCAATAGACTTGCGCTCGGTGACGCACGTTGTTCTCACCCTCAGCCAACCCTTAGCGAACCAGAAAAATTTGCAGTTGCTCAACGCCATTCCTGAAGACTTACCTCTAGCAGAAGCGGACGAAAATCGCCTGCAACAGATTCTCCACAACCTGGTAGGGAACGCGATTAAATTTACCCCTTCAGGAACCGTAGAAGTTTCAGCTTCATTGGTGAGCGATGAGGAGAGTCAGGCTGAATTTTCCCCATCCCCAATTCCCCATCCCCAATCCCTAATTGCTATTACAGTTTCCGATACGGGAATCGGCATCCCTGAAGATAAATTCGAGCGCATTTTTGAATCTTTTGAACAGGGAGAAGGCTCCTCGCGTCGAGAGTATGGCGGCACTGGCTTGGGACTTGCCGTTACCAAAAAGCTGGTCGAATTGCACGGGGGAAAGATTAACGTTAAGTCAAAGCCGGGAGAAGGTTCACAATTTACCTTTACTTTGCCTATCTCTCAAGGTCAAGTTGAATCAACGACTAAAACTAGCGTTGTTCGAGATAGTATTACTTCAGAATTAGCGCCTCTAATGACGATTCCCAATTCAGCCTCGATAGCCGCTGACGGAAAAATTTTAAAAATTTTGATTGTCGATGACGATCCCATAAATCGACAAGTTTTAATCAACAATCTTTCTCTCTATAATTACGAGATTACCGAAGCCAGTAACGGGCAAGAAGCTTTGGATGCTCTTGAAAAGAAGCTACCTCCTGATCTAATCTTACTTGACGTGATGATGCCGCGCATGACCGGCTATGAAGTCTGTCAAAAAATCCGCGATCGCTTTCCGGCTCACGAATTGCCGATTGTCATGCTGACGGCAAAAAACCAAGTTCAAGATATCGTGGAAGGTTTTGAATCAGGAGCTAATGATTATTTATCTAAACCGATTCAAAAAGGTGAAATGCTCGCTCGTATCAAAATTCATCTTAACTTAGCAAAAATTACTTTAGCTTACGAGCGATTTGTGCCGCATAATTTTCTAAAATTTTTAAGCAAGGAAAGTATTGTTGATGTACAGCTAGGCGACCAAGTTCTGAAAGAAATGACCATAATGTTTTCTGATATTCGCGATTTTACAGCGCTGTCAGAAGCGATGAACCCTAAAGAAAATTTTAATTTTATCAACTCTTATCTCAGTCGAGTGGGCCCGGTGATTCGTCAGCACTACGGCTTTATTGATAAATATATCGGTGATGGCATCATGGCGTTGTTCCCCGACTCAGCTAAAGATGCGGTGCAAGCAGCACTGGCAATGCAGAAAGAAGTCGCGCTGTACAATCAATATCGAGAGCAGCAAGGTGAAGTTCCTATTTCTATCGGAATTGGCTTGCATACGGGCAATTTAATGTTAGGAACGATTGGCGAATCAGAACGCATGGAAACGACTGCGATCGCGGATGCCGTGAACCTAGCCTCTCGTTTGGAAGGGTTAACTAAACTATATGAAGCGGGAATTTTAATTAGCGTACACACCTTAATTCAGGTGGAAGATATACAAAATTATAGCTTTCGATTTCTTGATCGCGTCCGAGTGAAAGGAAAAAGCAAGCCGATTGCGGTTTATGAAGTGTACGATGAAGACTTGGGATTAACCAACCAGTTAAAGACGCAAACGAAGACAATGTTTGAACCAGCCGTGATGGCTTACAATCGTCAAGATTTTGCAGGATCGCAGCCCATATTTGAAGAAATACTAGCGATTAATCCTGACGATCGGGCGGCACTGCTGTACGTAAAACGCTGCCAGCACTATCGACAATATGGCGTACCAGAAGGATGGGAAGGCGTGATCGATTTAGATTTTAAGGAATGACAATTAAATAATAGTTTTCTGAGACAATTCCACTGTTTGTAGATTAACAAATTGATAAGAGATGTTATAGCAATGTATCGGAATAAATCCTACACCTGATTCTCCAAGAACAAGTAAAAGCTGCACGAGTTGAGACACTATTATTGGAAGGTTTGACAGTGGCGAATCTATAGAAGTAACCGATGAGTGATGGTAGCAAAAACGCACTCAGTATATGGCTAAAGAGTTATGAAGTTAACGGACAGCCAATAGCTTAATTGAATTGCTAAGAAACAACCGGAACAGTTCCTAGCACTAAAGATAGATGTGTTTTCTTGTATACAGCTTTACACTTAGCTAGGAAAACATTAATTTTGCGAGAAAATTCTATGAGTGAAGAAAAATCAACAATGAAGCCAGAAGTTGGTGTAGAGGGTAATAATTTTGACCCGCATATAGTTCCTGCTGAAACCGCAGCCCGTCAAGAAAGAGAGGGTGATAATTTCAAGACAACCCCTAATAAAGGTAAGGAGGCAACGGCAGAAACTAATGACCAAACCGATGCTGAAAGTATAGACAGTACAGGAGGATATACCGTAGACAAAGAGGGTTTGGTTAATAACTATGCAATTGAACCCGAAATGTATGTTAATGAACCAGGAGACTTAAGGGAAAAAGAGGAAGACCTTACAGCTGAACGGATTAACGAACTAGAAGAAATCAACCAAGACAAAGACGGTGACCTCACAATGGAAGGCGATAAGCGTGGAAGGGGTCCGGGGGTTATTTAAGTTAATGGTTTTAGCCTTGGGAGTGTCGCCTTAAATAGACAGTTGAGTCACAAAGGCATCACTTAGGCTAAATTCACAGCCTTTTAAGCCGTATCAATACAACAGCTGACTTTAGCAAGTATTTCAATAAGCCAGCTGATTTTTTAATGATTGCCCTCTATTTGCCGATAAAATAGCTTGGCATTGCAGCGAAGAAGGCGAAGACTATGGTTCAGGCAAAGATTGGAGTTATTGGCGGTAGTGGGCTTTACAAGATGGAAGCCCTCAAGGATGTAGAAGAGGTGCAAGTTGATACACCTTTTGGGGCTACCTCTGATGCCTTGATTGTTGGAACATTAGACGGCACATCAGTAGCTTTTTTAGCTCGTCACGGTCGCAATCATCATTTATCACCTTCTGAATTGCCATTTCGAGCGAATATCTACGCAATGAAGCAGTTGGGTGTGGAGTATCTAATCTCAGCATCAGCGGTTGGTTCTCTCAAGGAAGAGGCTAAACCCTTGGATATGGTAGTGCCTGACCAGTTTATAGACCGGACGAAGAATCGGATTTCTACCTTTTTTGCCGAGGGAATTGTTGCTCACATTGCTTTCGCTGACCCTGTATGTAACCAATTGGCTAAAGTTGTAGCGGATGCGGTTGCAAGTCTTGAGTTACCCGATGTTACTTTGCATCGCGGCGGTACTTATGTCTGCATGGAAGGTCCAGCATTTTCTACAAAAGCAGAATCCAATCTCTACCGCAGTTGGGGTGCAACGGTGATTGGGATGACGAATTTACCAGAGGCGAAGCTGGCACGAGAAGCGGAAATCGCCTATGCTACCTTAGCACTGGTAACTGATTACGACTGCTGGCATCCTGACCATGACAGTGTGACAGTCGAGATGGTAATCGGCAATCTGCAACGCAATGCGATTAATGCTCAGAAAGTGATTCAAGAAACAGTGCGGCGTTTGAGTGAAAATCCTCCAGTATCGGAAGCTCATTCAGCACTGAAGTTTGCGATTTTGACACAACTAGATAAGGCTCCTGCGGCGACAAAGGAGAAGTTGGGGTTATTGCTGAAGAAGTATTTATGAAAACAGCAAAGACGCATCCCTCAGACTAAGAACATCAGAGGATTACGGCTATATAGATCCCGTTTGCTCGTCTCTTCGGAGATGAGCGATCGCCTCCTTATCTTGGTCAGTGATGACACAGATACGCAAGTCGTTGTTCATGAATTTGAGCAAGTCGGATGAGTGCTTGTTCTGTATATCTTTCAGCTTCCCGCTCAATAGCTGACCAGACCAACTTCAGTGCTTTCAAATCTCGGCAGGAACGAATCAAGGTGCAGCAAGCGGCTATCCACTGTTCTAGCTGGCGGTAGCTGATAAAGTAGCCGCCAATGCCTTGAATATGCACCCAAAGCATATGCTTCCACTTTTCAATGCGCCAAATTCGGCTGAGGTTGATTTTTAGATGTTTGGCAAGTTGGCGGCGGGTGATCACAAATGTTGCGGGGTTGATACGACGGCGCAGAACGTTCATAGCTATTTGGTGGTAGGTGGAGTGAGGTTTGATCCCATTTCTCGGTTTGGTTGCAACAGTTATGATCCCCCCAACCCCCCTTAACAAGGGCGGGTAAGAGTGTCTTCCTCCCTTAACAAGGGGGCTAGAAAAATCTTTTCCCCCCTTTTGAAGGGGGGTTAGGGGGGATCTAATCGTCTGGGTTATCCGGCGCTATGTCAAAAACAATTTCAAAGGGAACGGTTGGCATTAGTCGTCGGAGGACTTGCAGATGGGATTGGGCCTCATTGCGGCGACGACACCGAGCAACGATGCGCCTCTGCAAGTTGGGCAGAGGGCGGATGATGCACCACGGATGCAGCTTTTCAAGGTAAGTCATGATGCCCTCCTAATGATGGAAGCGGGTTGCTTTTTTATGGCGTCTTGAATGATGGTTTCGATCGCGTGGCGTCGGGTGTCGTTATTTTGTGGATGAAGTACCCAAGCACTGATGGGTGCGGGTTGATAGGTCAGCTTGTAGAAGTGGTCAGGGGTAATGATCACCTTCCAGACAGGCTGTTTGGGTTGTTTACGAATGCGATAGCCGCGTTGATGCAGTGCTGCACGGATGGCAGCAATATCTGTTGCGACTCGTAGTGCCTCTGTCGCTTTGGATTTTTTCATTGGTATTCTATTAGTGGTTATGACAGCGATTGCCCAGCAAGCGCTTGGCGCTCTAGGCAATTGCTTTTTTTGTTCT
>DATNQT010000653.1:0-3027 GCA_036703885.1 Candidatus Sericytochromatia bacterium | reverse complement strand
CAGCAAGTTCGACAAGTTGCTAAAGAGCAGAAGGCTACCCTTGTTGAGTACTCGATTATTTATGACAAGAGCTACGGCAAAATCCAAGGCAAGGAGCTAAAACTAGTAATTTGGGCGGTCAAACCTACGGGTGAAGTTGCCTTAAAAGAAGTTGACCTACAAAAAGTCCTGAATAATAAATCGTTAAAAGATCTCGTTACCAGCAGCCGCGAAGCAATTGGTGTCAGAGGTCGCTCTATCATTGAGGTGCGTCCTACACAGGCAGCTTTACAAGAAACTGAAGCTCAAGCAATACGACGCTTACAGAAGCTGCATCAACTATTAATCCAACCGATCGCACAATTCCTCCCCACTGACCCAAATGAGCGAGTCATCTTCATCCCTCAAAACGAACTATTCCTAGTTCCCTTCCCCGCACTCCAAGACGCTTCTGGCAAATACCTAGTTGAAAAACACACCATCTTGACTGCACCAGCGATTCAGGTATTGCAACTAACACGGGAAAAACGCCGTAGTGTTTCCGGAAGCGATGTGCTAGTTGTCGGCAATCCTACCATGCCCAGCATCACTCCCCAGATGGGAGGAACGCCGCAGCAGTTACCTTCCCTACCAGGTGCTGAAAAAGAAGCACTTGCGATCGCCAATCTCCTCAATACCAAACCCCTTACAGGAAACCTTGCCACTAAGCAAGCAATTGAGCAACAGATGCCTAAAGCCAGAATTATTCATCTAGCCACTCACGGGCTACTGGATGATTTTAAAGGGTTAGGTGTACCGGGTGCGATCGCGCTTGCCCCTGAAGGTAACGACGATGGCTTACTCACTTCATCTGAAATCTTCGATTTGAAACTGAATGCTGAGTTAGTGGTTTTGAGTGCCTGTGATACTGGTAGAGGAACGATTACTGGCGATGGCGTGATTGGACTATCTCGTTCCTTAATTACGGCAGGCGTTCCCAGTCTAATTGTTTCCCTGTGGTCAGTCCCCGATGCACCCACCGCTTCTTTAATGACCGAATTTTATCAAAATCTCCAGCAAAGCCCTGACAAAGCCCAAGCGCTACGAAGCGCAATGTTAACCACCATGAAACAACACCCCGATCCCAAAGATTGGGCAGCATTTACCTTGATTGGAGAAGCGAATTGACGTACTGCCGTTACTACTTTGCTTTAACAGCTTTCTATCTATCCACTAATCCGCCAGCAACGTTCCAAACACGATACAAGTTCGCAACGCGGAACCGTTAACTGTCTGATGACACTCCACAGTTGAATTGCAGCCGCGACATCATTAATCTGAGCGGTTAACGGTTGATTAGCCCCACATCGGCAGGGAATCGATAGCTCTTGCAAGCGCCGATAAACTTGCCACCGATCTACAAACGTGATTTCAACGACTTGACCGACTTCTGGTTTGGAACTAGATAGACTCATCGCTCTCCAAAATGCAATATTTTATCAGTAGTGTCTTCAATAAACCCCTCAAGGTTTCCAGAATGTTTGGCAATCAAGAGTTTTTACAAGAGCCAACGCTATTAAAAAGATAAACCAAATGCTACTAATTCTCAACTATTAAACTAACTCTAGAAGACTTGTAAGCCAGCACACAGCTTTGGCAAGGTATGTATTTAGGAGTGCTGCAATTTCTAAAAGGGGCGTGTTAGACTTTACCATCGGCAATAAAACCTGCCTAATGAGAGGAAAATGCGGTTATGTCAGAAACTCAGGGTTTATTACGCACGTTTGGCGAAGTCTACGACAATCCGGTTTTGCTAGATCACAGTGTCACAGCACCCGTTTGTGAAGGACTAAACGCAGCGTTGGCAAGTTTTCAAGCACTCTACCTCCAATACCAAAAGCATCACTTTGTAGTAGAAGGTGCCGAATTCTATCAGCTACATCAGTTTTTTAATGAAAGCTACGACGAAGTGCAGGGACACGTTCATGACATCGGAGAGCGATTGGATGGACTAGGAGGCGTTCCAGCAGCTAGCTTCAGCGCACTGGCACAATTGTGTTGCTGGACTCCCGAACCCGATGGTGTTTTTGGTTGTCGCCAGATGGTAGAACATGACTTGGCTGCTGAACAAGCGATGATTCAGTTAATTCGCCGTCAGGCAGGACAAGCGGAGAGTTTAGGCGATCGCGCTACCCGCTACCTGTACGAACAAATCCTCTTGAAAACTGAGGAAAGAGCCTACCATCTCGCTCACTTCCTCGCCCATGACAGCTTAACGCTAGCGTTTACCTCAGTATCCCGGAACTAGCACTTAAGCGTCACAATTGCACGCTTGGTATACCTACAATTTCCAGTTTGGGGCTATTGCCTTTAACTGGAAAATAAGTTTTTACTCGTATTGGGAGCGATCGCTCTTTTTAATTCTTGGTCAGGACTTACGAATAAACACCACATAGAGTAGGGGCGAGGCATACCCATCGGTGTTAATATCGATTTCCTAAATGTTGGCTACAAATAATTTTATTGTTCCCCCCTTAATAAGGGGGGTTAGGGGGGTGCATTTGTAGCAGTGTTTAATGAAATTGATATATAGCAACGGACAGGAGGCTTAGGATAACGAGCAATTCACAAAGTACGCTGCGTCTAACGCTGACTTGTCCTAACAGCTTTGGCGACTGCTATAACCCTCTCCTAAGAAAACAGCATGGTTTCTTAGGAGAGGGATAATTCAAAGATTCATCCCAAGCTGGGGCGTCGGGGGGACGAAAAGTTTCAATCCCTGATAGGGATTCAAGGTAATTCAAAGCCTGTAACTATCCTGTAAACCTCTGCAACGAGGAAGGTTTCAATCCCTGATAGGGATTCAAGGTAATTCAAAGAAACACTTACATGGATGTTGCTATTCTAAATGGGAGTTTCAATCCCTGATAGGGATTCAAGGTAATTCAAAGTCAATTTCCTCTTCCTTCCAAAAACTTTTTTCTTGGTTTCAATCCCTGATAGGGATTCAAGGTAATTCAAAGCAGACTGGGTAACTGTTCGTGATATCCAGCGCAAAGTTTCAATCCC
>DATNQT010000652.1:0-5893 GCA_036703885.1 Candidatus Sericytochromatia bacterium | reverse complement strand
ACAAATGCGATCGCCCATATTCCTTGACGCGGATACTCTACCAGAATTACACGGCGAAACTTGCCGTTAGAATCCTTTAGGATCGTTTCCAACAGCTGTTTTAGGGTTTTATAGACCGCTCCAGCTAAGGGAATCGCTTGCAAAAGCCGCTCTCCAAAATCCAGCAACCATCGCCCTGCAATGTTTCGTGCCATTAAGCCAATTAGCAAAATACACAGCAGTGGCACGGTTAGCCCCACTACTAGATTCAGCAAATTGACTAAGATAGGGTGCAGATTATCGTAAGGGTTGATTTGCTTAGGAATGCGTGTCAAAAATTCGATCACCCAGCTGGCGATCGTAATCGTCAGCCAGATTGTGGTAGCAAGAGGAATCACTACCAGAAGACCCGCAATCAGGTCATTCTTTAAGTCCTGTTTGATGCGTTGGATCACAGAACACCGACTCTCCTTACAATAGGCTTAAAAGTTTTATCGTTGCTACCCTTCTCATCACTGGCATAAGCTTGCACCAAACAAGCGGGGAAACCTTAACCGAGAAATCTTCTAATCGCTGCCATAAAGCCCGCAGTTGATAGAAGGTGAGTTCTCGACCAACCACGTTTAATTGCCCAGTGAAGCAGTAATCGTGGTAGAGAGTTCCATTTCTATTTGTAAAGCTTGTAAAGAATTGTTGCAAGTGGGTATGTCTCTATGGAAGTTTGCCTGCCTCCCGTTGTTGTTCGGTTGTCAGGCATTGGGGAATGCCTGGAGCAATTACTGATGCTGCAAACTGACCACCAAAAGGAGGCATTAAGATTTTTTAAGAAAAGTAGTATTATGTTTTACATTTTAACAGAAAAAGGTTAAACACGATTTCTTTAGCGGAGTCAAGCGTGAGGATGAGAAGGATCTCAATTCCATAAAAAAGCAATCTCTTTGTCCCTTTATTTCTTTTTTCCTTCTCACCTTGTCTCTTGATTCAACTGCCTAAGCTGCGTAATCCTGTCCAACCAACAACAATGTAGCCAATTGCTAAAAACAAGCTACTCAGCCCTGTCCTTAGACCCAGCTTCAAAGCCTCAGTCCTAGCGCGGTTTTCGGCTTCTTCTTTGCCCTTACTAATTTGCTTTTTAGCGGCATCAACTTGTTGACCGAGCGCTTTCGGGTCTTTTTTGAACGTATCTAATTGTTGCCTAAGAGCTTGCAGCCGAGTTAGCTGCTCTCCTTGAACTTGACCACTAGCGATCGCTTTTTCTAGCTCTGAAAGCCTCTGAGGGTCTTTGATAAGAGCATCAACTTGCTGAGTTTGGGCTTGTAGTTGAGTCTCGGCTTGAGTAGCTTTTTGATTAATCTGCTTGAAAGCCTCATCGCTTTGTGCGTAAACATTATAGAAATGTAGGGGAACTAGCAGCAGATAAATTAGCCCCAAGAGACTGGAAAGTGATAGTAGCCAAAACCTTAAGTCTTGAAAAAGAGACTTCTGTTGTGCTTGCACAGCAGCGCTATCAATCCGATAAGCCAATAACACAAGTGCAATACCGACTAACGGGATAATCCCCCGATCAACGAATTGAGTTGTTACGGCAATCTGCCACTCCCTCTGGTCTATGTTAAAAGGAATGATCGCAAGGATGTAATCCAACAGGGAAGACACGATCATGACTAGTCCGACAATTTTAAGTGCCAGAGCTGTAAATGAGGAAGAGGCAGGACTACTTTTCATAACTTACACCTGAGAGAAATGCAATGAACCACGTTCAAATTTACTAAGCGCTCCCACTAGCAAGCTCTCCAAGCTTGGGCTTACGTAGTAAAGGAAGACAACCAATGGCTCACCTATGGAGACTTGCCCATATTAACGTATTGGCACACAGAGCTTGAGCAAGAGTATGTAGCATCAAGCATTCAACACTAAGGACTACTGTCCAAAACACTTATAGGATTAAATCCAAAGTTAATAAATTTGCTATTGGGAGTTAGAACACTTCAGATACCCCATAAACTCCTGCACTCGCCGCCAAACCTTCTCTAGCAAATCAGGATTATCTGCATCAAACCATTCAATTTCAGGATAAGCCCGAAACCAAGTACGTTGTCGTTTGGCAAATTGGCGGGTGTGCAAAACTGTTAAATCTTTCGCTTCATTAAGAGAAATGTCACCCGCAAGATATTGTTTAATTTCTTGATAACCTAGCGTGTTCAATAAAGGCAGGTCAAATCCATATTTCTCGCAGAGGTATTTCACCTCGGCTTCCCAACCAAGGGCTAACATTTGCTCAGTACGCTGTTCGATGCGGCGGTTGAGGATGTCAGAGTCGCTACATTCCAAGCCAAGCTGGAGAATTGGATAGTTGGGAGGATTCTCTCCTTGCTGCTCTGAAATAGGGCGTCCGCTGACATAATATACTTCTAATGCCCGTAACGTTCTTATTTCGTCATTGGCGTGAATCTTCTCGGCAGCCATTGAGTCAACTTGTTGTAGGAAAGCATAGAGTTGAGTTTGACCGAGAGACGCTAGTTGCGATCGCAATTCATGATTTGGCGCAACTCTCGGAATCTTCAAGCCCTGTACCACTGAACGAATGTATAAACCCGTACCTCCCACCAAAATGGGGAGATGGCAAGACTGCGGTTGATGAAATTGGTTAATTAAGGTTTGAGCCTGCTGCTGATAGTTGAAGAGTGTCAGGGTCTGTGTCGGCTCACAGATATCTATTAGATAATGGGGTACTTGTTGTTGTTGGGCTACTGAGGGTTTAGCCGTGCCAATATCAAACTCCCGGTAAACCTGACGAGAATCAGCGCTGATAATCACAGAACCCAGCCGTTGCGCTAATGCCAACGCTAACCCTGACTTACCAGTCGCCGTCGAACCGCAAATGGTAATCAAACCTAGGCGCTGAAAATTGAAACTTGCCATTTCCTTTGTAGCCAAAGTTTTTTCTAGATTACTGTTGCACTAAAACTACAAATTATAGTTAGTGCTGTTTCCTTGTCACTTGTAGTTGACAAATAACCAATAATTTATATACATAATCCCCTTGTTAAATCGCTCGTGAAATTGCCCTGTGGTCGCCTCTAAGGCTTTTGTGTTAAAATCCACGAGTGTTTTCTCATTTTGCCGCACCACAACGGCTCAAAGCTTTTATTGGAGAATCCCTCACATGACGAGTAGTTACAGCGCCGATCAGATTCAAGTTCTGGAAGGACTCGAAGCGGTGCGAAAGCGCCCAGGGATGTACATCGGTTCTACTGGCCCAAGGGGACTCCATCATCTAGTTTACGAGGCAGTAGACAACTCCATTGATGAGGCTCTAGCTGGCTATTGCACTCATATTGAAGTTGACATCAATACCGATGGTTCGGTTACCGTTACAGACGACGGACGAGGCATTCCTACCGGTATCGTTGGCAAGACTGGCAAATCGGGAATAGAAACGGTAATGACTGTGCTTCACGCCGGAGGTAAGTTTGGCGGTGGCGGCTATAAGGTGTCTGGAGGATTGCACGGTGTAGGGATTTCAGTCGTTAACGCTCTCTCTGAATGGGTAGAAGTGACAGTTTGGCGCGAGAGCAAGGTTCACACCCAGCGCTTTGAACGAGGTATACCAAAGACTGAACTAATTGTAAATCCCTATAAAGAAGAGAGAACTGGCACATCAGTTTCTTTCATACCAGACACGCAAATCTTCAGCACTGGTATTGAGTTTGATTACACTACCTTGGCAGGGCGTCTGCGGGAACTCGCCTACTTGAATGCTGGTGTCCGAATTACGTTTAGCGACCATCGGCTAGCAGAACCCCGTATAGAAACCTACTACTACGAAGGCGGCATCCAGGAATATGTTGCCTACATGAACCGTGAGAAGGAGCCTCTCCATGAGGAAATTATCTACGTAGAAGGGGAACGCAACGGGGTTCAGATAGAAGTGGCGTTGCAGTGGTGTGTCGATGCTTATAGTGATAATCTCCTAGGCTTTGCCAACAACATCCGCACCATTGATGGGGGCACTCACTTAGAGGGGTTGAAGACAGTATTGACGCGGACGATGAATGCGATCGCCCGTAAGCGCAACAAAATTAAAGAAAGTGAAGCTAACCTCGGCGGGGAAAATGTCCGCGAAGGTTTGACTGGTGTTATTTCTGTCAAAGTCCCCGATCCAGAATTTGAAGGTCAAACTAAGACAAAACTAGGCAATACAGAAGTGCGGGGAATCGTTGATTCTCTGGTTGGGGAAGTGCTGACTGAGTACCTAGAATTCCGTCCCAACGTGGCTGACTCTATCTTGGACAAAGCCATCCAGGCATTTAAAGCTGCTGAAGCCGCCCGTCGCGCCCGTGATTTGGTAAGACGGAAGTCGGTTTTAGAGTCTTCTCCCTTACCTGGTAAGTTAGCAGATTGTAGTTCTCGTGACCCTTCAGAATCCGAAATCTTCATCGTTGAAGGGGATTCAGCTGGTGGCTGCTTTCGTGGAGATACGCTTGTTGCACTGGCTGATGGTCGTTCTCTGAGTTTCAAAGAAATCCTGGCTGAACAGGCGATGGGAAAGGAGCATTTCTGCTACACCATTCGCCATGATGGCACTATCGGGCTGGAGCGCATCATTAACCCCCGCATGACTAAGGCAAATGCTGAAGTTATCAAAGTGACATTAGATAATGGGGAAGCGATTATCTGCACACCCGACCACCGCTTTATGTTACGGGATGGCAGCTACAAGAGGGCAGCATTGCTGACTCCTGATGACTCGCTCATGCCGTTGTATCGGAAGCTATCTGACAAGAGCGAACCGGGAATTACTATTGATGGTTACGAGTTGGTTTGGAATCCCCGGTCTGATAGCTGGCTGTTTACCCATGTTTTAGCGGATTGGCATAACCGTTGGCAGGGTGTCTATCAGGTAACAGACGGCGACCACTGTCATCATATTGATTTCAACAAGCGCAACAATAATCCTACAAATATCCAGCGTCTACCTGCCCAGGAACACTTAGCGCTGCACCGCTTACATCTTGAACAAACATTGCATCGCCCTGATGTGATTGATAAGTGTCGGGAAATTCGCAGTAGCGAAGAATTCCGCATTATGATGAGCCAACGAATGCGGCAACCCCAAACGCGGCAAATTCTCTCCGAACAGGCTAAGGCACAGTGGGAGGATGAAGCTTACAAAGCTTACATGACCACTAAATGGCGTGAGTTTTACGACAGCAACGACACCTATCGTCAGCAAGTTCACGAACAACTGAACCAAGCACAGCAAGGCTATTGGAGTGATGAAGGAAATCGTCTAGCTCAGGCTGCACGGGTTTGTAATTACTTTGAAAGTAATCCTCAAGTGCGTGAAATGTATTCACACCAAGCCAAACAACAGTGGCAAGATGAGGCATTGTTGGAATGGCGGCGAGAAAAGACACAGGAGCAATGGACACCTGAATTCCGTGCCAAGCGTCTTGCTGCATTGCACCAAACTTACTATCGCAAAACTCTTGCTGCTCTGAAGCAGGTTGAAATTGAGCAAGGTCAACTGGATATTAACGCCTACGATGCGTATCGTATCCAAACACGCGACAAGTCTATGTTGCGGTTTGATAGGTTCTGTCAACGCTACTTTGAGGGCAATGAGGCACTTGCTCGTGAAGCTGTTACCAATTACAATCACCGCGTTGTTTCTATTGAACGCCTAGAAGAACGGTTTGACGTTTACGACATCGAAGTTCCCCATACCCATAACTTTGCTTTAGCAAGTGGCGTCTTTGTCCATAACAGTGCCAAGCAAGGACGCGATCGCCAATTCCAAGCCATCCTACCTCTGCGCGGCAAAATCCTCAACATTGAGAAGACGGACGATGCCAAAATCTACAAGAACACGGAAATCCAATCCTTAATTACAGCTCTTGGTTTAGGTATC
>DATNQT010000651.1:0-1941 GCA_036703885.1 Candidatus Sericytochromatia bacterium | reverse complement strand
AGAACCACCCAAAAAATATGGGCCTTCAGGTTGTTGAACGCGCACTGCTTCAATATAGCGAGCAGCCATCTCCTCAACTTTAGTAAAAGACTCTGTTTCCAGAAATGAAGCGTCCGCTTGTATACCAAAAACAGGCTGATCGGAACCTAGATAACGCGCTAAATCCCGATAAATATAAACGTGGCCCCCTACCGGATGGACTAAGAACAAAGGTTGTTTAAAACTACCGCGCTGAATTTCTACTAACAAAGATTCAGAAGCTGGCTGTAGTGGCTGGTTAGAATTATCCGATAAGTCGGCATTGTCTTTAATTAATGCAGCCAAAGCAGCAATACTCGATGATTGCAATAGGCTATGGGGAGACAAGGATTTTTGCAGTGTTTCGTTTAATTTAGGTATTAGTTGAACTGCTAATAATGAGTCTCCGCCTAAATCAAAAAAGTCATCATGAATTCCTACTTTCTCAATTCCGAAAAATTCTTGCCAGATACTAGCAATAGTTTGCTCAATTTCATCTGTAGGAGCAATATAGGTATTGGGTAAATTCGGTCTAGAGTGATGTGGTGTTGAATCTACTAGTTGGGAATTTTCATCTGGTAAAGATGCACTTTTAATCGGTTGCTCGATTCCTGGTGCTTCAATCCAGTAACGTTGGCGCTCAAACGGATATGTTGGCAATGGGAGACGATAACGCTGCTGCGAAGCATAAAATTTAGACCCATCTATTTGTACTCCTCCTAACCAGAGTTTACCCAATGTAGTAAGTAAGAAAGCTACATCTGAATTTTGGTCTTGTGGATGGCGCAATGAAGAAAGTACAATCTGCTGGGCCCCCTTATGAGGATGCTGTTTTGCTAGCGTGTTCAACGTCCGTCCGGGCCCCACTTCTAGCAATATTTGATTTGGGTCTTTTAATAGCTTTTGTAAGCCTTCTGCAAAGCGTACTGTTTGCCGCAAGTGTTGAGCATAATAACTCGGATTGGTCGCCTCCGTTGCTGTAATCCAATTACCAGTAACGTTAGACAAATATGGAATTTTAGGCGCTTTCAGCTTAACTTTTTTCACCTGGTCGGTGAATGGTTCTAAAATTGGCTCCGTCATCTGTGAATGGAAGGCATGAGAAGTGTGCAAGCGACGACACTCTACACCTTTTTCGAGTAGTTTTTGTGCCAATTCATCTACGGCATCAGTAGCACCTGAAACCACACTCATAGATGCTCCGTTAATCACAGCTAAATCGAGTTTATTGCCCAAAAATGCTTGCACTTGTTGTTCTGGAAGTGGAACTGCAAGCATGGAACCACTCGGCAGTTGTTGCATTAATTTACCTCGTGCAGCTACCAAGGATAAGCCATCTTCTAAGGAGAAAACTCCAGCCAAACAAGCTGATACATATTCACCAATGCTATGACCAATCATCGCTTTGGGATGCACTCCCCAAGACATCCACAATTTAGCTAAAGCGTACTCGATCGCAAACAGTGCTGGCTGTGTAATCGCAGTCTGTTTTAATTGGTTTGTAGCTGCTTGTGCTTGTGCTTCATTTGGATAAAGTACGTGGCGTAGATCAATTCCCAAGTGAGGTTTAAGAATTTCCGAACAGATATCGATCTGTTCGCGAAATGTTGTTTCAACTTGGTAGAGTTCCCAGCTCATATTGATGTACTGCGAACCCTGTCCTGAAAACATAAATACGACAGGTCGATTTTTGGACTCTTGTAAGTTGGTAAAAACTCGTTTGGGAGCGAGATTGTCGAGAGCGATCGCGCCCTCTTCAATGTCATTACAAACTACTATCCGTCGATGGCTGAAAGCTCTTCTACCAACTTGAAGCGTATAAGCAACATCAGCAAGATTTTCATCGGGATGCTGCTTTAAATAGTTGCTCAAATTTACCGTTGCACAATCAAGTGCAGAGCTAGTTTTTGCAGATAAAACCAA
>DATNQT010000650.1:0-20664 GCA_036703885.1 Candidatus Sericytochromatia bacterium | reverse complement strand
AAACCTCCAAGCCTTCACCAAGTGGGTGCCCAGACCTACCAAAATGACGAAGCAATTAGTCGAGAAAAATATTGATATTTCTCTTAAAAGAATGGGTGTTGAAACCCTCGACTTGATGCAATTTCACTGGTGGGACTACCGGGATAAAAACTACCTGGAAGCCCTGCATTACATGACAGAACTTCAGCAAGAGGGCAAAATTAAGCATCTTGCTTTAACGAACTTCGATACAGAACACCTGAAAATTATTACCGATGCTGGGATAAAAATTGTCTCTAACCAGGTGCAATTTTCTCTGATTGACCGTCGTCCCGAAGTCAAGATGGTGCAGTTTTGTAAGGAGCATGACATCAAGCTTTTCGCCTATGGGACACTCTGCGGCGGCTTATTAAGTGAGAAATACTTAGGGCAACCCGAACCCCGTGGTGGAGAACTGACTACCGCTAGCTTGAGGAAATATAAGAATATGGTGGATGCGTGGGGCGGTTGGAGTCTATTTCAAGAATTGCTTGGCATACTTGAGCAAATTGCCACAAAACATGGAGTGAGCATTGCCAACGTGGCAGTTCGTTACATCCTGGATAAACCGACGGTGGGTGGTGCAATTGTAGGGGCAAGGCTAGGTGTGACAAGGCATTTAGAAGACAATGTCAAGGTATTTGATTTGACACTCAACAGCTCAGACTGCCAGGAAATTAATAATGTAGGTAGCACACGGGATTTGTATCAGATGATTGGTGATTGCGGAGATGAATATCGGCGCTAAGAGTTAAATAGCTGTACACCTTACTCATATCTTTAACAAAACTTCTTGAAGGAGTTTCTGTTAACAAGATTTTATGCTGAAAGCTTTATAGAGGGAACAAGATTAGTGTCTTCCCATAAACCCTCTAGCTGATTGCTGACAGCTATTGGTGAATTCCCTTTCTTAAGGAGATGCACCAAGAGTATAGGCCCGCTCCGATTGAACAAAAGCGAAACAAATGTCAAATACTTATCCAATCATCGAAACTCAGTTAAGACTGATCAGAGCCTTACAGAAAGGATACATTGAAGCACTCGAAGCTGGAGACTGGCAAGCCGCTAATTACCGATGCCTCCACTTACATAAATTGTGTGAAGGACTGCATCATCTCAGTCAGTTGTTGAATCGGGAAAGCGGCATCCCGGAGGCTATGCCACAAAAAAGTGTTAATAGCTGGGTTAGTAGTATTCGTGCTGCTGCCCCAAGTAATGCTCTGACCCCTTCTCCTGAGTCGAACTCGACTGAAAAACCTGTCGTATCGCCACCACTACCTCCAGAACCAACGCGCTATGAGTGGGGTATCGGTTTTCAGGGTATAGAACCGCCGCCAATTGATGAAGTGTGGTAGATGATGCTAATCGCATCAAAAAACAAGTGCCTGCTGAGTCAGCAGGCACGAAAAACGGGTCAACCTGAAACGGGTCAACCCGTGAGCTTGGGAACGCCTAGATCGACTATTTTTGCAGAACCAGCTTAACGTTGGCATTCTGCAAGCCACGTTGCTTGACTTCTGCCAAAGTCTTGTTAACAGCGTACTTCTGGTTGATCGAGTTGATCAGTTCGGTTTGGTTGTGCTTCTTAGCAACGCCCCACAGGTCAGCGATCAGGTCAAAGGAACCATCGCTATTGCGAGACCAGCCCAAATCATACTCGCCTTCAAGAACCGCAACCAAGTCGGCACGAACGCGCTGACCATTGTAGCCACGAACATCAGCTTCTGACTTGACGGAGATACCCAGGTCACGGAGAGAAGCCTTCAGGATTTCGGCGTCGGTGATCTTGGTGCGCAGAGTGCTAAAGTGAGACATTTGAGATTTCCTCCAGTAGAGTTAGAAGAGAAACAACAACGTAGCGTTTTACTTTGTGATGCAGCCGCTTAATTTAAGTGCGGCTCTTTATCAAACTGCTAGCTTTGAACCCAGCTAGCCTTTACTCCTGTTGGGAGCAGGAGAAAGCCTGTTAGAACTCCATTCGCTGATACTCAGCAACGGAGGATGCAGCAGGTCGCGCGCGCTGCCTAGCCCAGTCCCTCAGGGCTGTTACCTGCTCGGTCATTGTCCGGGAAAGCGGCAGTGTAGCTTTGATTGCCGCAATAATATCTAGTTGCGTGAATTCCCGGTCTTGAGCAAATGCCTCGTACATCGCGGCAACTAGTGCTTGCTCAATTTCAGCGCCAGAGAATCCATCGGAAACTTTCGCCAACTGCTCCAAGTCGAAGCGGGCAATATCACGACGCCGCTTGCTCAGATGAATGCTGAAGATTTGCTGGCGTTCTTCTGGAGTCGGTAAATCGACAAAGAAGATTTCATCAAAACGACCTTTGCGGAGGAATTCTCCAGGTAGACGCTCAACGCGGTTTGCTGTTGCCATAACAAACACGGGTGAGGTCTTTTCCTGCATCCAGGTTAGGAAGGAACCGAAGATTCGGCTTGAAGTGCCTCCATCGGAATCAGAAGAACCAGTCGTGCCTGCAAAAGACTTGTCTAGTTCATCAATGAAGAGGATAGCTGGAGAAATCGATTCTGCCGTTTTGAGGGCATTACGTAGGTTAGCTTCAGAGCGTCCTACCATTGACCCATCATACACCCGACCCATATCTAGGCGGAGGAGGGGCAGACCCCACAGGCGAGATGTGGTTTTGGCAATCAAAGATTTACCACATCCAGGAACCCCAAGGATTAACATCCCTTTCGGTTGGGGCAAACCGTATTCCCGCGCCCGTTCGGTAAAAGCATTGGAACGCTGCTTGAGCCACCGCTTGAGTTCTTCTAAACCCCCAACTGAATCAAGGGTTTCATCCTCTTCAATGTACTCTAAAATACCGTTGCGGCGGATTAACTGCTTTTTCTCAGAGAGAACAATATCAACTTCCGCTTCGGTGAGTCGCCCAGCTTTCACCTGAGCTTTACGATAAACCTTTTCCGCTTCATCCCGCGTCAACCCTAGGGCAGATTTGAGAAGTTTTTCCCGTGTTTCTGTCGTAGTACGACGGGTTTTACTCTGCTCAAGTTGGTGAGACAGCACTTGGTTCAGCTCTGCAAGGTCTGGTAAGGGGTAGTCGAGAACAACTACTTCTTTTTCCAGTTCAATTGGAACTGTTTGTACCGGAGACATCAGAATAATTGTTTTCTGCGTACCCTTAAAGCTTGCGATCGCATCTCGCAGCCATCGGGTTGTTGCTGGTGAATCTATAAAGGGATGTAGGTCTTTAAAGATATAAATACCGGATTCTTTCTGCTGAATAACCCACTGAATTGCCGCTTCAGGAGAAACTGTGTTGTGTTGAGTAACGTTACGGGATTGACCATACTCAACGATTCCGTGGGTGACCGTCCATACGAATAGTCGCCGCTGTTGTAACTTCAGTTCTTGAGCAATCATTGATATTGCTCTCTCAGTCCGCTCTTCCTCGGAAGTCACGAGGTAGATCAAAGGATATTGAGCTTGAATAAGTATCTTGATCTCTTCTTGCATGACTATCGACCCAATTCTAGAGACGGCGCAACCACTGCTCGAACATCTATACCAAAGAGCAACTCATGTCAGCTCTTCACTTCGCAAGAACCAATTCCTCTTCTCCCTGAGAGTCAGTCCGGGAAGTAACTTCTTCTCGAACCTTGTCTACCGGAAGTTCCTCAGCCAGAAGACTGGGCTGATTTTCTAGAGAAACCATCTCTCCACCTTGCAGAACCACAGAGCTAGAACATCCAGGACAACTGTAGACCTGATGGGTTTTTCCGTGGGCTGCCTCCACCTCATCAACCACTTCCGGGTGGCGCAGGTAGAAGACAAGTGCTCTCTCTACCATCGCTGACATGGAATCCAAGTCAACGGCTGCTCTAATCTTGAGCTGGCGGTGGAGTCCTGGTGGGAGATACAATGTAACCTTTTGCTTGTCTTGCATATGATTTCAATCGTTTTACCCGGGTATGCTATGCAAGCTTATCGGGTTAACCAGGGGCTGTCAAGACACTAAACCTGCATGACAGCATAATTGTTACATTACTTCACACTTTCCGGTTCGCAAGGGTTATCCAGCGGATGAATAATAAAGAACTCAGCCAAAGGAGAGATGGAGAGAGTATCTGTAGCGTCTCAAGATGGAAGAGCGGTCAGTCAGAGAAGCCAAAATTTTAGTAGATGGCGAGTTAGAGCTTTCGGATTCGGGCAACTTATAATAACGAGTACACTGCTAGTAATCCTGTTGTTAGGATGCCACTCATCTAACTTGCGATCGCAAAGCAGATGGAATAACTACCGCAACCCGCGCTACGGCTTTGAGTTCCCCTATCCCAGCAACTGGATAGCCTTCCCAATACCAGACAATCGCGATGGTCGAGCCTTTCGCGACCCACAAAACCCCAAGGCTGAGATTCGAGGGTGGGCAGGCAATCAATTATCAGAACCTAAGACATCATCACCTCATAGCCAACCCAAAGCATTACCTAGAACTCAACGGCAGAACTTTACTACCGCACAAGGGTTGACAGGGAAGCTGCAAGTGGATATTGACTCCGATACTAGTTTGATGACGTTGACCTTGAGCCAAAGGCAAGTGCAATACAACTGGCAGGGACAGTGCAACAGCCAGCAATTTGCCGATTACTATCGCTTTTTCTACTATGTTGCTAGTCAATACCGTCTACCGCCACCTGAAAAGCAGTAAGAGGAAGTTATACCTCCCAAAGGTGGATTTCTGTAAAATACGATGATGCCCAGCAATGCGATTACACCAGCTATGCCACCAGAAGCGCCGCCATCTCTAAATTTGCCACCTGAATCATTACCCTTGCGGGTTTTGATTGTGGAAGATGACCCAATGATGCAACTGGGTTTAGAGCAGTCATTAACAGCCCATCCCCAAATTACGATTGTTGGACAGGCGGAAGATGGCTACAGGGGCGTGGAAGCCGCTAAAGAATTTAAGCCAGATCTGATCGTGATGGACATTGGTCTGCCACGATTAGATGGCATTGCAGCCACCCAGCAAATTAAAGCAGAACTTCCCAATGTCAGAGTCGTTATGCTAACATCCCACACAACTGAACGGGAAATTATTGCATCGCTTTCTAGTGGGGCGGATGCCTACTGTATTAAAGGGGCAAGTGTAGATCGACTGCTAAAAGCGATCGCAGCGGCTGCTGAAGGAGCAACTTATCTCGACCCTCAAATCGGTCGTCAAGTGCTTAAGCATCTCTCACCCCCTTCTCCGACTGGTGATGTTGCAAATTTGTCCCAACGGGAGACGGAAGTCTTAAAACTGATTGTCGAAGGCTATAGTAACCCAGAGATTGCCTCCAAGCTTTTCCTCAGTGCCAATACAGTCAAGACCCACGTCCGAGGGATTATGAACAAGCTAGCGGTTGATGACCGAGTTCAGGCAGCAGTTGTGGCGCTGCGTTCAGGCTTAGTGTGAACCCCACTCAGGTTGGTGATGGAGTTGCGATTACCCACTGAGGGTTTAGGCTTGATCGCGATCGATCCACTTATCGATTAACACAGGTTGATATTGAGCCAGTAAATCGAGTAGGCGCTGCGGTTTCTCCTGTTCTAAAACAAGCGAACGGTGCTGGGGACGTAAAAACTCTTCAGCCACAGCGCGATCGAACAACCCAATTAGGTAATCGTAATAACCTTCAACGTTAAGTAAACCGCAAGGCTTTTGATGTAAACCGAGTTGCGCCCAAGTTAGCACCTCGCAAAACTCCTCAAATGTTCCATATCCTCCTGGTAACGCCACGAACGCATCCGATAGTTCTGCCATTAGCGCTTTACGTTCGTGCATGGAACCAACGATGCGCAGTTCTGTAAGCCCTTTATGGGCGATTTCCTTAGCGACAAGAGCCTCAGGAATTACCCCAATAACCTCACCACCTGCTGCAAGTGCGGCATCGGCAACCGCTCCCATCAATCCCACGTTGCCGCCTCCATAGACTAAGCCAATCCCTTGCAGTGCTAAGGCTTCACCCATGTTCTGTGCTGCCTGTTTATAGGCAGGTCGTAACCCTTTACTAGAACCACAAAAAACACACACACGTTTCATAGCGATCGCTACCCTAATAGTTAATAAACTTTACTGAAATCTTGGCTAGTGCTGCGTAGTTTTATAAATCACACCTCTTCTCCTAGCATCAGATGCGACTCAATACATTCCTACAAAAAAGTTCGACGCTCCAAGTAGTAATTTTACTGAAGGCGATGCAAGCTTTCATTGATTTGTGTTTGTTGCTGGTGTGTAGGAACTATCGTTTCTCCTGTAGTTTTATAGTTTCTGACTCTGGGTTGGTGTGATGCGGTAAGGCTCTTGGGTTGAATCCAAGTAAGACCTTTGATAAAGCTGTGAAAGTAGAAAGACAACATTACGATTACCTATTTAATTTTTTGCACTCCTGTAAAAATACTTTAGGTGGCAGTAAACGCACTTCACGTAGCTGATTCACCTAAATGGGTGATAGCCCACGACTATTACCAGCTTTCAAAAAAATTTCTTTTGAGCTACAAGGTTTAAGAACTAGCGTTTCTTATTTCTTAGCTGAAAAATAAATAGATATTCGACTGGCTTAGTAAAAACGAATAATTCATCACGAAGAGTGACTCAGAATCATCCAATTGGGTCAAGCGTCTGTATTGCAGTAGCTTTACTCTATAAAGCAATAGGAAAGTTATTTGAGAGAAAAAATTTATGACAGCTCAACTCGTCAAGATGAAAACGGCTACTTATAAAGCACCTCAGAAGACCCAATTCAAGCAGCCTGTACTTTTACGGGGCTTTCAAGGAGAAGATGTTATAGAGTTACAAAGGCTTTTAAGATATTGGGGGATTTATACAGATCCTCTAAATAGTATTTTTAATTCCTCAGTAGAAAAAGCAGTAAGAGCCTTTCAACATCGGGTTTTTCTCAAAGAGGATGGCATTGTGGGGCAGCAAACTTGGGAAGCCCTTTATACGGGAGTGCCTGTTAATATGCCTGTGCTACGACGAGGAAGCCGTGATCGCAATGTCGTGAGGCTTCAGGAAGTTTTGAAGGCATCTGGGCTGTATTACGGAGCAATTAACGGAATATTTAGCTCAACGACCGAAGAGTCTGTCCAAGCTTTCCAAAGACGTTGCGGTCTAGTTCCGGATGGGATTGTTGACCGTTATACCTGGTTGGCTTTAAGCAAAGTGCCTCATTAAAGTTCTTTTTCGGATACCCTCTACGGAAGTACGCTGAGGCGTCCGCGACATATCAATTGCCCTGGAGTTAGACTCAGTTCTTGCAGCTCGACCTCTGAACCTAAATCTACTTTGAAATTATCTAAGTTCTTCGATAATGAATCCGTTGACATCTGAATTTGGAAGGGGTTTAGTAGCAGTTCATGAGGTGACGCGAGTTGGAGACCAGCGAGAATCAGGATTGGTGTTGTCTGAAGTGTGGTGTCGGTCATAGTACCACTGAGTCTGAGCTGACCCGTCTCAATAGCAATGTTTTGCCAGGTGAAGTTGATTGATTGGTCTTCTCGGTTGGTATCTGAATTTATGACTTGATCCGAAGCGAGTAAGTCAACCAGAAACTCGGTTAAAGCAGAGGATAATAAAGGTGACTGAAGGGACGCTTGAAAATCGCTTTCTGAAAGTACTAGTTGACCGACGACAGGCACGGGTTCTAAAAGGCGCAGGGGTTTACCTTTGAGTACCTGACCCAGGTTGACGTGAATGTTCGTACCTTCTAGCTGAATTTTGCTAAGATGCAGTCCTTGATAGACTGCCTTACTTGCTGCTATGGAGATACCGGGGATGTTACCCGTGAGGATTTGGCGATCGCCTCCAATCAGTTTAAACTGCAACGCTTCAACGTGCTCTACTTGCGATCGCAACCACAACCGCAACGCTGGTGATAAAACGGTGCTAATGATTCTACTTTTTCTAGGCTTCAAGGTATTTTGAGATTCAGCGTCCATAGCACCTTAAACAGAAGTACGAGTTAAACATTTTGAAATCCATAGCGATTGTGCCCTCAAATCAACCAATTTTCTTGCCGGAAAGCCGAACACTTGCAACTATCCACCTTCTTGTAATATTTGTACATAGTCTATGTAGAGCGATGTTTAACATGGATGTTCCTGTAGTGCCACTTCTTCTTAAGAAGGCTCTGTCAACGACAAACTCCGTTGCAGAAGGAAAATCTACCGTATACATTGCCCACCTCTAGATATAAAAGCGATCATAGTAGTCGGGACATGGAAGAAAGAGTACAAAAAATTCTTTCACAGTGGGGTATCGCCTCACGGCGTCAAGCTGAGAAGATGATTGAAGCCGGACTAGTCCGGCTCAATGGCTCCGTAATACATCTAGGAGAAAAAGCCAATCCAGAAACAGACTTGATAGAAGTTAATGGCAAACCTGTAAAACCATGCAACCGTCCCCAATCAATTTATTTGTTACTAAACAAACCCGTGGGGGTAATCTCCACTTGCCACGATTCCAGAAAACGTCGTACTATTCTTGATTTGCTGCCAAACACACTCTCTCACGGTCAGGGTATCCATCCAGTCGGACGCCTGGATGCAGAATCCACAGGTGCATTACTACTTACTAATGACGGTGACCTGACCTATTACCTCACCCATCCACGTCATCACATTCCTAAGACGTATCATGTCTGGGTACAGGGTCATCCCCCGGAATCAGTGATAAAAGTTTGGCGTCAGGGTGTTGACCTTGCAGGGAAAAAAACATTACCTGCTCAAGTCCGGGTACTTAAGCAGGAGGCTTCTGCAACACTTTTGGAAATTGTGTTGACAGAAGGAAGAAATCGGCAGATTCGCCGTGTTGCTGAACTGTTAAGCTATCCAGTGATTCATCTGCACCGCACCGCCATTGGTCCAATTCAATTACAACTATCAGGTGAGCCGGTACTAGCCAGTGGTGACTACCGTCCCCTTAAAGATTTTGAAATTCGTTTCCTCCAGAACCGAGTCCACCTAATATCAAAAAACGTGCCAGCAGACATCAAGGAGTACCGTCTATGAAGAAGGAGAATAAACGCCCGATTCAGCAAGAGCAAATCGAAAAGTTGGAAGAACTGGGGTCTCGCCTCCGTAAATTCCGCACCGAAAAGTGTATTCCCCTAGAGGAAGTTGCGGCTCGAACCCGGATTCAGGCACGGTTGTTAAATGCGATTGAAGAAGGCAGGATCGATCAATTACCAGAACCGGTTTACATTAAGGGATTTATCAAGCAATTTGCTGAGGCGCTGGGTCTAAACGGCGCGGAGTTCGCTAGTGCATTTCCCACTGGATCGAGTCTAGGGTTTATCAAGCCTTCGTGGCGGTACTTGCCAGGTGCTCAACTGCGACCGATGCATCTTTACTTGGTCTATGTGTTGCTAGTAATTGGTGCCGTGAATGGCTTGTCTTTCCTGGTTAGGCGTTCTGCCATACCAGTAGCTGGACTCGACGACTATCCGAGGCAATCCCAACAGTTCCCTGCCTCAAGCACGCTACCCGAATTGAATCCACAACAAAGGTCAGGAGTCAACAAGCTCACTGAAGTCACCAAGCAGGGTCAAAATGGCAAACCAGTGCAAGTGGGAGTTACTCTTAAGGCTCAGTCATGGATTCGGGTAGTTTCCGATGGGAGACTTGAATTTGAAGGCGTCTTACCAGAAGGGACGCAGCGCACTTGGGTTGCCGATGAAAAATTGAGCGTTCGAGCGGGCAACGCAGGAGGCGTCATGGTTGAATTTAATAACAAAAATGCCAAGCAGATGGGGGCACCAGGAGAAGTTCAGGAAGTGACGTTTGCTGCCAATCCTAAATCTAGATCTTAGAGAGTTATTGGACTACCGTGGATTTAGCTACCACAGTAGGTAAAAAGTTGTTAGTTGTTAATTAAGAGAAATTGGTTCAAAAGCTTTTCAGTCTATAGATTTAGGGTTTTTAATATCCCCTCTAACAACTAACAACCTACAGCTAAGAATTAATAGGAGTGCGACCGTAAGTATAGGTAAGAGCCTTGAGGCGATCGCGCAATTCCTCCGTTAAAGCACCTGATTGATAGCGCCAACCCCAGTTTCCTACCGCTTTGCCGGGAAAGTTCATCTGAGCTTCCCCACCCAAACCTAAAATATCCTGCATCGGAATAATCGCTTGGTTTGCTACACTCCCAACAGCGAGGCGGATTAAATCCCAATTGATGCCCTCCGAACTCAAAGCACCCAAGTAACGTAAAACGCTTTCTTTTTCCCCTTCGGAGAGTTCATTGAACCAGCCAACCGTTGTGTTGTTATCGTGAGTCCCGGTATACACGACACAGTTACGGGGATAGATAAAAGGCAAATAAGGATTATCTGGTCCTCCACCAAAGGCAAAATGCAAAATCTTCATACCAGGGAAATCGAAGCGATCGCGTAATTCATACACCTCTGGTGTAATCTCCCCTAAATCCTCCGCCATAATCGGTAGCTTGCCTAACTTGTCGTTAAGTACCTGAAAAAATTCTGTTCCGGGTGCCTCAACCCAGCGGCCATTAATGGCAGTGGTTTCGCCGCGATCGACCACCCAATAGGCTTGAAATCCCCGGAAGTGGTCAATCCGAATAATATCTACGTACTCCAGTAGGGACTCGAAGCGTTGCACCCACCAAGCAAAATTATCTTGCTGCAATTTATCCCATTTGTAGACGGGGTTACCCCACAGTTGACCTGTGTTGCTAAAGAAGTCGGGGGGAACACCTGCCATGAGTGACGGTTCCCTTGTTTCTTCATCTAAGGAAAAGATTTCAGGATGAGCCCAGACATCAGCACTATCATGAGCCACATAAATAGGGATATCGCCGATAATTTGGATACCTAGGGAGTTGGCATAAAGCTTTAGCTTTGACCACTGACGGAAAAACTCAAACTGCAAGAATTTGTGGAAATAAACCTGACTCTCCAGCCGTTGCCGCCACTCCTCTAAGACTTCCGGATGCGATTTGGAAATATTCCGCTCCCAGTTATGCCAGCTAGCCCCGTTGTGTGCTTCTCGGATTGACATAAACAAGGCGTAATCATCTAACCAATGAGTCTTGCTTTCACAAAAGGCGATAAATTCCTTTTGCTGGATCGGTGACCCTTTGGTTCTAAAGTTTTCGCAGGCTTTCTGAAGTAGGGGTATTTTAGTTTTTATCACCTGATCGAAATCTACCTGATCCACCGGAAACTCTGGCAATTCTGCAAAGTCTTCTTCCGTTAGTAGTCCCTGCTCTTGCAGTTGTTCTAGGCTAATTAAAAGTGGGTTTCCTGCCAGTGCTGAAAAGGACGCATAAGGTGAATTTCCATAACCCGTCGGTCCTAGTGGTAATATCTGCCAAAGCTGTTGAGAACTCTCTACCAAAAAATCAATGAAGCGATAGGCTTCTATTCCCAATTCACCAATACCAAAACGGCTGGGGAGGGAAGTAGGATGCAGCAAAATGCCACTCGATCTGGGAAACGCCATAAAGCAATGAATATAAATAGCAAGCAGGTCTTACCGAGACTATCACGCTACCTAGAGGTAGTAAATCAATCCCAAGTCGGGTTACCTAGACAAATCTAAAGCAACCGTTGGGGGGCTAGATTTGACCGTTGTAAAGACATAAAGTACTTTTTTAATTTTGAATTGGAGTTCTCACGACTTGACCTACCGAAACCCTACTCCCACCGTCGATATCATCATTGAATTAGTAGACCGACCCCATCGACCGATTATTTTAATTGAACGCCAAAATCCTCCACTCGGCTGGGCGATTCCTGGCGGTTTTGTTGATTATGGTGAGTCGGTAGAGACAGCCGCCGTGCGGGAGGCTTCTGAAGAAATTAGTTTGCAAGTCGAACTCATCGAACAGTTCCGGGTGTATTCAGACCCCAATCGCGACCCGCGCCAGCACACTCTTAGTGTTGTATTTATCGCTACCGCAACGGGTGAACCTCAAGCGGCTGATGATGCTAAAAATTTGGGAATTTTTAACGCTTGGGATATCCCAGCAAATCTATGCTTTGACCATGACAAGATACTGCGGGATTACTGGCATTATCGACATTACGGAATTCGTCCCCGTTTGTCTTAGAGGATGCTGGAGTCGTTCGGTTTCAAGGGCGATCGCTCACTAAGAACCCAATCTCCTCTCAAATTCTTTTTGTCCGTAGTCCTTTATCAGTCGGGGATTTATTTCCCAGTCCTGACTGCTGATTATCAAGTGGAGAGCGTTTCCCTCTCGCTGCTGGTGGCTTTGATGGCTTTGATTCTGGAGGACGAACAATAATCGGAACGGTGAAGTGAAACTGACTGCCTTGGTCTTTACCAGCAGAATCTGCCCAAATTTCGCCTCCCCATCCCTTGACAATTTGCCGACAAATTGCTAAACCTAAGCCCGTACCGCCAGCGGTACGTCGCAGTGCTCCTTCTTCCTGATAGAAGCGATCGAAGACTGTTTCCAGACGGTTCGGTTCAATGCCACGCCCGGTATCAGCAACGGTGACTTCAAGCATAGAACCACCGTTGCGGTGAGTCTCAATTGTGATTTGCCCTTGAGGAGTTGTAAATTTGCAGGCATTGTCTAGAAGCTTTGCCAAGGTTTCTACCAGCCATTCACCATCAGCGCGGACTAACGGCAGGTCGTCGGGAACATGGGTAATAATTTGTGGTCGCTCTCCTTCTAAGCGACGAGCGCGGATATTGCTTAGGGCAAGCTCAACGCACTCTTGTAGCGATAAGGGTTCTGGATGCCATTCCACGCGACCACTTTCTAAGCGCGATAGGGTGAGGAAATCTTGAACTAATTTCCGCATCCGTTCGGCATCGGCAAGGGCGGTGTTGAGCATCACCTGGCGCAACTCTGGGGACATATCGGGTTCGCTTGCCAGACTTTCCAGGCAGACTTGGATAGTGGAAAGGGGTGTGCGCAATTCGTGTCCAGTGATGGCGACTAAGTTGCTACGGGTACGATCAAGAGCTTCTAGCTGCTGGTTTAAATCTTCTAAGTTAGCGTAGGCTTCAGCTTGAATCAGGGCAACACCGACTTGAGTTGCGATCGCTTCTACCATTGAGAGTTCATCATCTTCCCAAGTATAGGGCGTTCCACCACAGTGGTGTAACTCCACCATTCCTAACAACTGACCTTGGTAGAGTACTGGTACCATGAGCCAAGAGCGAATCGCAAACTGTTCTACCAGATTCTTTAAAATCGCCTGAGCTAAATTGTGAGTTTTGCCGGAAGACTGTTTAGTTCTCGACTCGTCGTTTTGGGATTCGGCATTGCCGTTAATGCGGGAGTCTTCTTGAGTGTCTTTTACGTAAACCGATTCCCGACGCTGTAAAACTTCTTGAAATAAACAATTATCTTGTAACGGCAAAGTCTGCCCTAGAGTAGGAGCAAGGTGGGTATCGCCCCCAGTGTCCGGCTTTAGAAACTCATGGGTAATTGTGGCATCAACATCAGATGCCTTACAACGGTAAATCAGACATCGACAAGACCCAAGTGCTTGCCCTAATTCCTGCACCGCAACTTCAAGAATTTCCGAAGGGTTAAGACTTCGACGAATCGCAGTAGTAATTGAGTTTACTAAGCGCTCTTTTTGTTCCTGAGCAAAAATCGAGCGATAGGCTTTGAGCAACTTGTACTGCCCTGCCTGTAAGTAAGTGACCAAGCGTTGGACGAAAGGATCGGGGTTGGGAGAGTCTTGGATTAATTCAGAACTTAAAAGCGGTGAATTTCCTAAATACTCAGCTTTAGCCGCTTCAATCTTGACAGCTAGTTCGGGGCGGTAAGCTTGAATTCGATTTAGGAGTAACTCAGCTGCTTTTTTGCTGACATTCTGGTCAAACGTCCAAATTCCCTCAAAGCATCGGGAGGGGTCCATCTCGGTATCTGTGCTGTCTGGTACTGGCACAGCTCGTTCCCGGCAAATCAGACAGTTAGCATATTTATGTCCGATCACGACTAAATGCCACTCCTGAGCCAGGGCATCTGCGGGTTCAAACGCTACGGTTTCGTAAAAGTCGGAGCTATTTTTGAAGTCTGTTTCCGGTGCTGCCAGAACATAGACTTGAGATGTTCGTTCGGCAATACGGCGATAGCGGTGTGCTTCTTGACGATAAAATCGCTCTCGCTGGAAGCTGGCAATCACCAAATGCTGATCTGACCCCGCAAGAACTTGGTCTTCCATCGCGTGAGAGAGTGCTGTTAAGGAAGACTTGAAATACACTTGCGATCGCAATTGGGGTTGAGCTTGCAGCAAATCTGCCAGCACGGAAGTCGTGATAATCATTATTGAGTTTTTGAGTTTGATCCAGGCATCATTAACGCTATAAAACCCCGATTAGGTGGGTGACCTTATTTTCCATAATTACCAGATTGCTTTGGTCAATCCGGCTGAGTTAAAAGAGTTTCTTATAGTGCTTCCGGACTTAATTTGGCGTAAAAAGACGCGATTCTGGGTAATAGGGGGCTTAATTCAGCATAGCTATTCTCTAGAAATCGCCATTAGTCACACAAATTCTTCGAGTTGCTCCCTCAACTTATCGTACAAAAAAATGAGGAAGCTCTATCCTTAAAGTGCTGGGTAATGAATGTTTTACTTCAGTACTTAAGTCCTGAGTTAATAATGGTTTCAAAAGTTTGACAAAAAAACCTCCCCTCAGTTAGGGAAGGTTTAGATAAGTTGAGATTTTCGGTAGCGATCGCCAAAAACTATTTTGTTTTAAGTGCAATCGCTAAGGGTAGAATCGCAGCAACGCTCTCGCTGGAAATTTCACCTAAGGCACTTAGGGCAACGTTGAACAAGCGTCCTGGCTTCAAGTCATCTTTGACCAAGTTCCAGAGGCGTTGTACTTCTTCCGTGTGGAGGCGACCATCTTCCGTTAAGGCTAGTAGTAGCTGACGCCGCAGAAATTGCCCTTCATCGGAGAGAATATACTGCAAACCCAGTTGAGCCGTTGGTAGTAAATCGAAGTTTTGGTCAGAACGAGCGATCGCAATCATATTCTCCAACCGCTGCCACTGGAACTTCCCGTCATTAAACAACACCTCAATCAAATGTCGTCGCATTTCGGGCGATTCACCCGTGAGGAGACGCCGCGCCACGTAAGGATAGGACACCTCAATGATTTTAAAATTCGGGTTCAAGCTCAGTGCTAAACCTTCCTGGGTCACTAAGGAACGGATAATTAGAGCAAACTTCGCCGGAACTCGGAACGGATATTCGTACATCAACTCCGAGAACTGATCGGTAATTGTCTTGAAGTTAAAGTTACTGACACTCTCACCCATCGCTTCTCCCAGCACCGTTTCTAATGCCGGAATAATCGGTCTGATATCCGTGTCGGGAGTTAAGAAACCCAACTTAACAAAGTTGGCGGCTAATTCAACGTAATCTTTATTAATCAGATGAACTATTGAACTAGCAATGGTTTCCTTAGTATATTGCTCCAGCTGATCCATCATGCCGAAGTCAATGTAAGCCATACGCCCATCAGCTAAGGCAAATAAGTTACCTGGATGGGGGTCGGCATGGAAAAAGCCATGTTCTAAAAGCTGACGCAGACCAGCGGTGACGCCAATTTGAATCACTTTGTCCGGGTCAAGTCCAGCTGCCCGAATACTATTAATATCGTTGAGCTTGTAGCCGTTAATCCATTCTAAGGTGAGGACATGGACATTACTGTAGCGCCAGTAAATCACTGGGACTTTGACAGTTGGGTCGTCGCGGAAGTTATTAGCAAATTTTTCGGCATTACGACCCTCGTTGATGTAGTCGATTTCCTCAAATAATTTGATACCAAATTCATCAACAATTAAGGTCAGGTCATGTCCTAAATTTAAAGGCAGCCACGGAGAAAGCCACCCCGCTGCCCAGCGCATTAGATACAGGTCTAAAGTAATAATTGGTACTAAATTGGGGCGCTGCACCTTAACGGCAACTTCTTCACCGCTGTGGAGAAAACCTCGATAAACTTGACCCAAGCTAGCAGCAGCAACCGGATTTGGAGAAATTTCACGAAAGGCTTCCCGAACAGAGCATCCTAACTCTTGTTCAATAATCGAGAAGGCGTGGGCATTATCAAAAGGTGGTAGCTGATCTTGTAACTTAATCAGTTCGTCTAAAAAATCTTTCCGGATTAGGTCAGGGCGTGTGGAGAGGGCTTGACCTACTTTGATAAAAGTGGGTCCCAAGCGAGTAAGCATTTCCCGAAGTTGTGCCGCTCGCTTCAACTTGTTCTGTTCAGCTCGATCGCGCCATTCGTCCCACTTCAAACTAAGAACAAATCGCGAGAAAAACCATACAATGGTCAGGGCACGCCAGATTGCTGCCCAAGGTCGAAAGCGGTAAGACCGCGCGATTGCTGCTGCGTCGTAACGCCTCTGCCGTTCCCCAAGCTGCGGGTCGGGAGAAACAAGTTGATACTGACTCACGCTTACTCTTTGCCCCTCAAACTATAAAATTTGATATTTTTATCTTTTTATTAAATATAGTATACTTTAATACACTTAACTAAGTTTTGTAACTCATAATTAACATAGAGAAAACTCTCTACTTGTCATAGAATCAAATCTATCTCCTGCTCAAAAATAGCCTACGACGGATCGAAGGAAGCAGAGGGATACAAGCGATACAGAATAAATAAAAGAGACAGTTACTTTAACTACAACAAAAAAGCTGGGTTTCCCAAAAAGTTGTTGAATTCCCCAAGGTTCACTAAGGTGCCGAAACTCAGGTGAGGATGCTGAGTGACGTTATGTAGCTTTTGCTTCCAAACTTTCCATGCGACTCCCAGAAATCCGGCGGACTCGCCCATCAGGAGTTTGGTCAGAAAGCAATCGCGGTTTTGATTAAATATGGCGATGTCAGGAATTTGCCAACCAGAGCAGTAAATCCACGAGCAGTCGGAAGCCCCCCTCCCAGAAGAGTTTCCATTGAAATTTGGGATTCCCACGATTATGTGGAAAGAAAGAAAATGCCGGATAGTAGAATCCATCACCAGAAGAGTGTAGTGGAGTTAATTATATTGATAACATCAGGGCAAACATTCTATGAGACTATAGCCAGAAGTTCTCATCGCCCGTTTGTCTTGGCGTCAGCTGACCCTATTGACAGTTTGTCTAATCGTGCGGTGCCAAGGTCGTTTTTCACTGCTCACCCATCGCATCTCCCTATATGCAATTGCGAAATTCTCTGCGTCGAACAAAAATTGTTGCCACGATTGGACCTGCAACCAGTAGCCCAGAAGTTCTTAAGGAACTAATTAAAGCGGGTGCGACAACGTTGCGACTTAACTTTTCCCACGGTACTCATGATGACCACCAACGCAGTATTCGTCTGATTCGGCAGACCGCGTTTGAACTCAATCAGCCAGTCGGTATTTTACAAGACTTGCAAGGCCCGAAGATTCGCCTCGGACGATTTGAGAACGGTTCGATTGTTGTCAATAAAGGCGATCGCTTCACCTTAACCAGTGAGTTTATGCCCGGTACTGAGGAAATCAGTTGTGTCACCTACGATCCACTAGCTGATGAAGTCCCACAGGGGGCAACCATTCTGCTCGATGACGGCAAAGTCGAGATGCAAGTCGAAGAGGTAGACCGAGTCAAACGCTGCTTGCACTGTCGCGTTGTTGTCGGCGGTCCTCTCTCCAACAACAAAGGTGTTAACTTCCCTGGTGTCTACCTGTCCATTAAAGCCATGACAGATAAAGACCGCCAGGATTTGATGTTTGGTCTCGATCAAGGGGTTGACTGGGTTGCTCTTAGCTTTGTCCGCAACCCCCACGACGTGCTGGAAATTAAAGAAATGATTGCTAGTGCGGGTAAGCAAACACCCGTGATTGTCAAAATTGAAAAGCACGAAGCGATCGAGCAAATGGAGGCAATTCTCTCCCTCTCTGATGGCGTTATGGTAGCTAGAGGTGACTTAGGCGTTGAACTGCCAGCAGAGGATGTCCCCATTCTGCAAAAGCGACTCATTGCCACCGCCAACCGCCTGGGAATTCCGGTGATCACCGCCACCCAAATGTTAGACAGCATGGTTAGCTCACCTCGACCCACCCGTGCTGAGGTTTCCGATGTTGCCAATGCCATCCTTGATGGCACGGATGCGGTGATGCTTTCCAATGAAGCAGCGGTTGGGAAATATCCCGTTGAAGCGGTGGAGACAATGGCACGCATTGCTGTGCGTACTGAGCAGGAAAAATTTGCTCGCAATGCAAAAGACACTAAACGCTCAATTCCCAATGCTATTTCTTACGCGGTGGGTCAGATTGCTGAACAGTTGGATGCCGCCGCGATTATGACCCTGACGAAGACAGGTGCAACAGCGCGAAATGTTTCCAAGTTCCGTCCCCAGACACCCATCCTTGCCGTGACTCCCCATGTAGATGTGGCGCGACAGTTACAACTTGTGTGGGGTGTCAAACCGTTGTTAGTGCTGGATTTACCATCTACGGGTCAAACTTTTCAAGCCGCTATTAACGTCGCTCAGGAAAAGCATCTCCTGGCAGAGGGAGATTTAGTGGTGATGACGGCGGGTACGCTGCAGGGCGTTCCAGGGTCAACCGATCTGATTAAAGTAGAAGTTGTAACTGCCGTCCTCGGTCAGGGAATTGGCATTGGTCAAGGTTCCGTGAGCGGGATGGCGCGTGTAGCTCACAGTGCAAGGGAAGTTGGAAACTTTAACCCTGGAGAAATTCTCGTCGCACCGTCAACTAATGCCGATTTTGTGGAGGTGATTCGCAAGGCAGGAGGAATTGTTACAGAGGACGAGAGTTTAACCAGTCATGCAGCAGTGATTGGCTTGCGTTTGGGAGTACCAGTGATTGTAGGTGTTAAGAATGCAACGCAGATTATTCGCGATGGCGCAATTTTAACTCTTGATACCCATCGAGGCTTGGTTTATTCCGGTGCAACGAACGCGAGTCCCGCTAATGGGATGCTGGCGGTTTAGGAAAGTGTTGAGTGCTGAGAATGTTGCTCCGAAGTACTCAACACTCGATCTTGCACCAGTCGCATTACCAGCCAGGGACTTGAGTCCCTGGCTGACAGCTCAAGTCCTCTCAACAAGACTAAACGCCTACATAACATGGATTTAAGTCCACTAAGCGTAAACTTAATCTATCTATTAGTTTCAACCCAATATAGGATGGTCTAGCACTAATAATAAGTAGTAGGACTCTCTTGCTACCAGTCGCCTTGCTAAGGAAAGCTATGTCTTAGCGAGGCAGCTGAGAAAAGAGGGTCAGGTGTTGGTATGACTCGTTCGCGATCGCCTTATGGCTAAATTCTGCCTTCGACCTTACAGTGCTGCTACCGTGGCTTTGCTGACTTTGGCTGTTGGTTGTTCTTCGATCTCGCTACCTGAGATAAAAATCCCCAAAAAACCATCGGCAAAGGCTACTCCTGTCTCTAATCAGTTACCGTCAAACTGCGTTAGAGTTGACCCTTTTGCCAAGGCGCTGGATAAAGCGCTACGTGCTGCAACTCTCGCACAATCTGCAAAATCTCAACAAGACTGGGATTTAGTTATTTCCCAATGGAGTCAAGCGATCGCTTTAATGCAAGCCGTCCCACCAGATAATCCCAGACGCGCTTATGCTCAAAAAAAAGTTGCAGAATATGTCCAAAACCTGGCGGTTTCCCAACAAAAAGCTGCAACGATCGCTCCCCAGCTACCCTTCGTGAGTTTCGGCAACCAAATCTTTGACGAGCAGTTGCGGCTCTATCTATCATATGTCTCCGCTTTTGGTCCACCTGATGTTTTGATTGTAGGTAGTTCTCGTGCCCTAGTCGGTGTCGATCCTCAAGCATTGCAACAAGCGTTAGCCGCTCAAGGGGGAAGAGGGCTGAGAGTCTTTAATCTAGGGGTAAATGGTGGAACTGCTCAAATCGTTGACTTACAACTGCGACAAATTCTCACCCCAGACAAACTGCCTCGCCTAATTCTATGGGCAGATGGGGTACGAGCATTTAACAGTGGGCGAGTTGATAGAACTTATAACAGCATTGTGGCATCTGCGGGATACAAGCGCTTGCAGACAGGCGATCGCCCCACGCTTCCTCAAGGGAATCCTCAAACCACTGATGAGTGCGAAGACATTCCTGGGGCGGCGCTTTCCGATGCCAGCAGAGGACAGGCGATCGCATCTGTTGGTTCAACTACCTCAGCTGCCACTTCCGAACCTTTGCCGCTAACACAAGCGTCTTTTGAGACTACCAGCAATCTAGCCTCATCCCCTACCGACCCATTACTCTTGAGTCAGCAGGCAAGAGTACCCGTACAACAACGCCTGAGTGCTAGCTATAGTAGTTCTGCCATTAATAGCAATGGCTTCCTCCCCATTGATAGTCGCTTCGATCCCAACACCTACTACCAGCAAAATCCCCGCGTTACAGGTCGGTACGATAGTGATTATCAACCCTTTAGTCTGGCGGGAGCGCAAGCCGTTGCCCTAAATTCACTAAAAGCGTTTGCTAGGCAACAAAAGATTCCTTTAGTTCTCGTCAATTTACCGCTTACTAAAGACTACTTAGACGCGGTGCGCGAAAGTCGCGAAGCGCAATTTCAGCAGTCGATGCAGGGACAAGTTGGCGGCGGATTTATCTTTATCGACCTAGGACGGCAGTGGCTGAACCAGTATCAGTATTT